>JAGRHM010000494.1 GCA_020445005.1 Candidatus Competibacteraceae bacterium
GCCGATGTTCATCGCCTATCAGCGCGAGTTTGACGAGTTGACGGAAACGAAACGGCGTAGGGAACAAAAGACTTTCCAGAAACAAACAGAAGACCATCAGCAGGCCGAAATGCGTGGTAAATTCCTGGTTTACTGCCGTCAGGCGGAGAAGACCAAGTTTGTTTACTTCGCCCTCGCCCATACCGGGCAATTGAAAAAGGGCGAAATCATTCCGCAATACACGACGGTGCTGCGCAGTGCGGATAACAAGGCCGAAGAGCAAGCTTTTCTCGGCTACAAGTGGAGCCAGCGACGCGGCGCTGAAGGCATGGTTTTTCTGCGCGAACCCTATGACGGCGGCGCGCTCTACACGCCCGGTCTGAGCCACCGCGATGAATCGCCCGCGAAAGTCGCTTACTATTTCCGCAAGGCTTTTCTAGTCGAAGCGCCCGACGATCTGCTGGATGGTAGCCCGCTTGCCGAAAAGCTTCGCATTGCTCCCACACCCACTTTTTTCGACTTCTCTCGCACCGGTTGCGACTTGGCGTTTAACTTGTCGCCTCAACAGGCCATGAAGTCAGTTCAGTTTGAAACGCGGTTTAATCGGGTTCCGTTCGATCAGGTCGCGACGCTGGAGTACGGCAAACCACTTCCTGAGCGCAGCCGGATTCCAGGGGAATTCCCGGTGATGGGGTCTAACGGAATCGTTGGCTATCACAACGAGTATCTTGTGGAAGGCCCGGCAATCATCGTTGGCCGGAAATGCTCCGCCGGGAAGATCACCTATATTCAACAGAACTGTTTCCCAATTGACACCACGTTTTACGTTTCGTGTGACAAAAACAAGGTGATGCTTCGCTATCTTGAAGCCATCTTGCAGGAGCTAAAACTGGAAGAGCACGCCAAAGCGCTAGGGGTTCCAGGCCTAAACCGAAATGATGTGTACAAGTTTTTCATTCCCCTGCCGCCACTGTCCGTTCAAGAGAAGATCGTGAAAACTATCGAGGCGCTCGAAAAAAAGGCACAAACCTATGTTATTAAAGACTTTGATAACCAAAAGCGGCGCATTCTTCTGGACGGCATCAAATAGGCGCTGATCAAAGAGGCTTAGCCGGAAGTTGTTCACCCTGCTGGATAACGCTGGAGCGAGCCTGGATTAGCGTCTTGGCGCAGGATGATCCTAAAGCGCAACCGCCACACTCACCGGTAGATGCAGCGTTCTTGTCAGAACGATCCCCGTCCCGGCCAGCGCCGGATCGAAACCATTCGACGGGCGCGTAAGCCCTGCATAGCCCGAAAACCGCGCCCGCCACCATTAACAGCGCCAATCCATCCTGCCAGAGCATGATCAACCACCTCCCAGCGCCAGGGTGACCCGGTAGGTAATGAACGCAGCGATATAAGCGAGTACGATCAAATAGATAAACATGAACACCGGCCAGCGCCAGGAATTCGTCTCGCGTCGGGTCGCGGCCAGCGTCGCCAGGCATTGCGGAGCGAACACATACCAGGCCAGCAAGGCCAGCGCCGTCGCCAGGGTCCAATCCTGCGCCAGGGCCACGCTCAACGCCTCGGTCACAGCCTCTTCGTCACCGCTCAGGGCATACACCATGCCCAACGCCGCCACCGCCACTTCGCGCGCCGCCAGTCCCGGCACCAGGGCAATAGCGATCTGCCAGTTAAAACCAATCGGGGCCAGCAACGGCGCTAGGGTGTGTCCAATCATGCCGGCAAAGCTGTAATTGATCGCCGGTTCAGTCGCCCCTTCCGGCGCGCTGGGAAACGTCGCCAGACACCAGAGTATGATCATGACCCACAGAATGATCGTGCCGATGCGCCGCATAAAAATCCGGGCACGCTCCAGCAAACCCAGTAACACATTCGTCGGGTTCGGCCATTTATAACTGGGTAGCTCCATCAATAACGGCTGCCGCGCCCCGCGCAACACGGTCAGGCGCAATACGCCCGCTACCGTCAGCGCGCCGATAATACCGGTCGCGTACAGGTCAAACATGATCAGCCCTTGCAAGCCGATCCCGCCCCAAACCGTGGTGTTGGGCACGAAGGCGGCAATGACCAGGACATACACCGGCAGCCGCGCTGAGCAAGTCATCAACGGCGCAATCAGAATGGTGGTCAGGCGATCCAGGGGATGCGCGATCGTGCGCGCCGCCATGATGCCGGGAATAGCGCAGGCAAAGCTGGACAGCAGGGGGATAAATGCTCGCCCGTTCAAACCCACCCCGCTCATCAGCCGATCCATCAGAAACGCGGCGCGCGTCATATAGCCGGAATCTTCCAGCAGCAGAATGAACAGGAACAAGATCAGAATCTGCGGCAGGAAAATGATCACCCCGCCGACCCCGGCAATAACCCCGTCAACGATCAGGCTCTTGAGCAGGCTGTCCGCCATGTGCGCGGACAGCCATTGTTGCAAACCGACCATCACTGCGTCGATAGCGTCCATCGGCGCTTCCGCCCAACTGAACACAGCCTGAAACATCAGAAACAACAGACTCAGCAGAATCAGCGGTCCAGCCACCGGGTGCAGCAAGACACTGTCGATTTGCCGAGTGAGGCGTTCCGGCGCTCCTTCCTGGATGACGGCTTCCTGCAACACGCGCTCGACCTCTCGGTGGTAGGCGCGAATCGCGTCGGGCGATGGCTCTTCCCAGGCATCCATCGCCGTTGCTCCATCAGCGCCCGGCCTTTGCTGCAACAGCCGGTCGATCTGATTCAGCAGGTCTTGCACGCCGTGCTTGCGCATCGCGACGGTAGTCACAACCGGAATGCCCAACTGCCGGGATAGCGCGTCGATGCTGATCTGGCAACCGCGTTTTTCAGCAATATCCATCATGTTCAGCGCCAGAATCAGCGGTCGGTCCAGTTGCCGCAGTTCCAGAAGCAACCGTAGATGTTGCCCCAGATTCGTCGCGTCGGTAACGCAAACGACAACATCCGGTAGGGCTTCCTGCGCCTGCCGGCCCAGCACGACATCGCGGGTGATGGCCTCATCGGGACTGCGCGCGCGCAAACTGTAACTGCCCGGCAGGTCGAGAAGTTCAACAGTGTGACCAACGGGCGTTCGCAAGCGGCCGCTTTTCCTTTCAACCGTGACGCCCGGGTAGTTACCGGTTTTTTGCCGACTGCCGGTCAGCGTGTTGAACAGAGTGGTTTTGCCGCAGTTAGGCGGGCCGACCAGGGCGATGCGCGCCAGCCGGCTCTCGTCAATGGGCAAAGTCGTCGTGGTCATGATGACGCATACTCCAGCGTCATCACCGGCGCAGACTCTACCGCCGCATCGCGCAGCGGCCCGACCAGCACGGCGCTGGCTTCGCAACGGCGCAGGGCCACGGTCATAGTCTGGTTGATGCGCACGGCCAACGGGTCGCGTCCAAGCCAGCCGTAATGCAGCATTTCCACCTGGGCGCCTTCGACAAAACCCATTTCCAGCAGGCCGCGTTCGACTTCCTGATTGCCATCGCTGCTCTGGACGGCGAGAATGCGCCCGACGCCGCCGCGCCGCATCAGACTCAACGGTTGGGTGAAGCCCAGCCCCACGGCGCAACCCGCTTTGAACGCTCGGTGTTCCTGTTCGTTCGGCCTGTTCATTTATGCCCCCTCCACCGCCGTTCGGGTTTGACCCGGCGCCCGCAGCATCTTGTCGACTTCGTCATGATGAGTTTGCTCCTCAGCGATCTGGGTGCGGGCATATTCTTCCAGCCGCACGTCCTTGTCGCGCACCACATCAAGCAGTTCGTAGTAGGCCTTGAGCGCTTCACCCTCATGCGCCAGCGATTCCCGTAGAATATCGCCGATGTCATGCTGGTGCGTTTCCAGCAGCGGGCCGATGCCCAGCGATGGATGACCGCCCAAACTGGTAATCAGATCCCCGGCCTGACGGGCATGGAGCAGACTTTCATCGGCTTGCGCATTCAGCCAGCCGACGATCGGGATGCGGTTGTAGCCGTACACCATCAGCGCATAGTGGGTGTAGCGCACCACGCCGGCCAGCTCCAGTTCAAGAATACGGTTCAATACCCGGATTGCGGCGTCTTTATCAAAACTTTGCGTCATGGTCATGCACTCTCCAATTTTTCCAGGAAAGATACTGGCGGTTAGCTGAACAGGCCGCTGCATTAGCGCTTGTATGGCAACGCACGATCGGCATTTCTACAGGCTGGAAACATCATATTAGAAATGATAAATATTCTCAAGTAAAAAATAAGCTATTATTTTTTTATATATTTAATAAAAACGCTGTAGCCTTCTGAACCTTTGATCTAGCATCTGCCATACGGCTAATGGCGAAGGCTGGGAAAAATCACATGACACGAGACCTCATCGATTCCGATCCATGCGCACGAATCATGGCCTACCATCAGGCCAGCAAACACCATTTGGACCGCTACGCGCCGGGTCCGGGCGGACTCGACTGGGCTAACCAGCCCGATCCATTTCGTCGCTACACTGGAACGCTGCGCATCGAATTGCCGTTGCACGCTGATACTCTGACTACTCCGTTCGAAGCCGTGCGCCGGGGCAAACGTCCAGCCGCTTACCCCCTTGAATGTGACTCGTTGGCCATCCTGTTTGAACTTTCGCTGGGGTTGTCAGCCTGGAAACAGCATCATGGCTCGCGCTGGGCGCTGCGCTGCA
>JAGRHM010000495.1 GCA_020445005.1 Candidatus Competibacteraceae bacterium
CGCTGTCCGCCGGGTAGCTCAATACGCCTTGTTCAGTGAACTGAAAGGCGACTGAACCGGTCGTGCCCAAATTACCGCCGCACTTGCTGAAGGCGTGGCGCACCTCCGCCACTGTGCGATTACGGTTATCCGTCACGGCATCGACCATCACCGCCACGCCGCCCGGGCCATAACCTTCATAGCGGATTTCCTCGTATTCCACGCCTTCCAGGGAGCCTGTGCCGCGCTTGATCGCCCGTTCGATCGTGTCTCTGGGCATATTGGCGGTCAGCGCCTTGTCCATCGCCAGACGCAGACGCGGATTTGCCCCTGGATCGCCGCCGCCCATGCGCGCCGCGACGGTGATTTCCCGAATCAGGCGCGTGAACAACTTGCCGCGTTTGGCGTCCTGCGTATTTTTCCGATGTTGAATATTGGCCCATTTACTATGTCCAGCCATACAAAGCCTCTTGCCGGGTCTATTTTGCGATGCAGTTCAATCTCATCAGTCTAGCACTTTGCCGCGCGGCTACGCATGACGCGGGTGGTGAAATCGGCCCGTGGCGAAGAACGCACAGGACTGGGTAATCGTGGATGGATCGACCAGCATTTGCATGTGCGAGACGGGCAAACAAATGTGGTCGGCCATGCCGGGAAACTGTGTTTCGACTACGGCGATCATGCCATCAGCCGGGGCCGGCATAGCTGGAAATAGCAGGCCAACACCGATGTTCAGCGTACCCGCAACTGAACCCAGTAGATTCGGCGCGGTCCAGGCTGGCGCGCCGCCCAGCAATCCCTCTTCCAACGCCCGTCCCACGAAGAAGCCAAGACCGCTGTAGTGCATGATCTGCGCTGCATAGCTTCCCTGATGCGGAGTGCCCAGGGTGACGATCCGCCCTGGCCGTTGCTTGGGGTAGTGGTGGAAAAGATAACGCACGACCAGGCCGCCCATGCTGTGGGCCAGGAAATGCACAGTAGGCGACTCCAACCGTTCCAGTAATCGGTGCAGATCTTCGGCGTTTTCCGCCGGCGAACGGGTCATGCTCGGATAGGAAAAATTCACGGTGTGATAGCCGGATTCCTCCAGCCAGTACTCCAGCAGGCGCATCCACAGACCATGGACATACAAACCATGCACCAGTACTACCGTTTCGCGCTGGGCCGCCATCATTGACTCCGGGTGATTTGGGTAAAGGCGGGCATTTTAGCCGAAATTGACCGTGGGTCGGCTGGAACAGAGTAAAAGAATTGTCATCATTCACCGGTGGCAACGCCCCGTGCAAACCTCTGTAGTACTTTGGCTTCATCAGCCTGTAAAAAATTCGCCATTTCTCCTTGATAGTGTCAAAATGAAACTAACTCGAAGTGGGGCTGACCAAATTCATAAAATCGGCCTTTTGCCGGTGAAAGCACGCTGGAAAGCCCGCGCCATCCCAAAATAATTGAGCGACGCGCCAAACACCGTCGCCGGAGACCGCTATGAGCGCCTTTACCCCTGCAATTGCTATCGAAGATCACCGTCTGACGCCGGCCCAGGTGCCGTTGACCGTGATCGAAACTCTGGACGCCACCGAGAAGGCTGACCTGGTTGACCGAATCCGACGTTTGCTGAAAAAGCGCGACGCCACGCTGGTCGCCCATTACTACACCTCCCCGGAATTGCAGGAACTGGCTGACGCGACCGGCGGCTATGTCTCGGACTCTCTGGACATGGCGCGCTTCGGCGCGGAATGCCCTTCCAGTACGCTGATCGTTGCCGGGGTGCGGTTCATGGGCGAAACCGCCAAGATTCTCAATCCCGAAAAGCGGGTGCTAATGCCAGATTTGCATGCGGAATGTTCCCTGGATCTGGGTTGTCCCGCTGATGAATTTTCCGCTTTTTGCGACCAGTATCCCGACCGGACCGTGGTGGTCTACGCCAACACCAGCGCCGCCGTGAAGGCCCGTTCCGACTGGGTGGT
>JAGRHM010000496.1 GCA_020445005.1 Candidatus Competibacteraceae bacterium
GAACAGCTTTCCTACGCGCGGGTTGATAGCAAGCAGGGACTGATTTATCTCACCGATCGCCGTCGCGTCTTTGTTTACGACGTTCGCAATGACCTCGTCAATGGCGTCGACGAATTTAAAAACGGCATGGGCGATCAATACCTGGGCGCGTTGAAAAACGCCGAACAGTTTCTCTGTAATACCGGCCAGTGGGGCAATTCCTGGACGGGTTTCGCCATGGAAGTCGATCCCGAAGGGAACCTCTATGTGACTGATTCCTGCCAGGATCGCATTCACAAATTCACCCCGTCCTACTTCGACGAAAGCGGCCAGTTCGTCATGGGCGACTACGTCGGTTGGCTGGGGCGCTGTGAAACCAGCACGAACAAAGCCTGTGACGAAGAAAAACACATTAGTCGCGGTTATTCCTGCACCGACGAGACCTGCACGGTATCGCCGTTCGTCGAGCGCGATGGTTTATCGGTGCGCGGCACGAGCGGCGTCGAGGCCGGCCAGTTTTCTAGCCCCGCCTACATTGCGCTCGATCCGAATGGGGTGCTCTATGTCGCTGACGCCGGCGAGCCGAACGCTGGCGGCCGCATCCAGCGTTTCGGGCCGGACGGCACATTTGGCGGCGAGGCGCGCTCGACCGGCACCGGGATCAATCAGGGCGAGCACCCCGGCTTCGTACTGGGTAACCTTGGCTCAGTCAAAGCCGTTTCGGTCAACTCGACCCAGTTTTTCGTGGTGGACCAGGAAGAATCGTTCATCCATGTGTTCGAGACCACGCCGCTCAAGGACATCACCGATAATTCGGCGACGGTGACTTATGTATCGAAGTTCAATTTCCACAGCGACGTGGATACCTTCCAGTACGTCGCCAGCGATGGACTGGCCGATAGCGCGCCGGGGACGGTTTCCATCCAGGTCGCGCGCAACTTCCGCCCGCCGGAAGCTTTGGACCAAGTCGTCACCACTGCCGAGGATCAGTCCATACTGATCACCTTAGCGGCTGACGATCCTGATGGCGTCGCCGGGGTTGATTTCAACGGACTGGATCGCTTGAGCTACCGGATTGTGGAGCCGCCCGCGCATGGGGAACTGACGCTGGAATCCGCCGATGACGCGACCGCGGTTTATCGCTACCAGCCAGAGTCCGATTATTTCGGCGCAGACCCATTCACTTTCATCGCCAATGACGGGCGCGATGACTCGGAACCGGCCACGGTTTCACTGACCGTAACCGCCGTCGATGATCCTCCCCAGTTGACGAGACTCACCGCGCCGCCGCGCATCGGCGCAGGCTTTCCCACCCTCATACATGGTCAATTCCGCGATGACGGCGCCGATGATCATTCCGTCACCGTGAACTGGGGCGACGGTTCGCCGGTTGAAGTGGAAGGCGACTTTATCGAGGACGAGGAGAAAGCTCGCCTGGAGGGGATCAAGCTGGTCAAGCCGCTGGCGGGGAATGGCAGAGGTCGCGCCATCGGTCAACACATCTATACCCGTACTGGAGACCAGACCGTCCAGTTCTGTATCCGTGACGATCAATCGCGTGAGAGTTGTATGGAACAAACCGTCTCACCTCAACGCCTGGTCAATCTAGGACTCCAGGTTGCCGAACCTGACGAACCGGTCATCGCGGCGGGCCAACCCCTGTCGGTTGAAGTACGGATCAGCAATCTGGAACCGAAGGGCGTTGCCGGTCTGATAGCCGAAACCGTTACCTTACGCGGGCGAGTCTCGGGAGCGCCGGTCACATTCACCGGTAGCTCCAGCGGAACCTGCGAGGGTAACGACAACGGCGTCTTCACCTGTTCGTTCGGCGCGCTCGGGGTGGGAGAGCAACGCTCGGTCACGCTCACTTTCGCCACGGATGCGCAACTTGACGCGGAGGCTGACGCGATGCTGACGTTCCAGGCCCGCACTGAGACGCCAGCGATCAACAAGGTGACCGAAACCTTCATCATGCGCCGGATCAGCGTCGGCGCTAATAGTGGCAAAGCCAGCGCCCAAAGTTCAGCGCCGGACCGCCGCCTGTTCAATGGCGCAGACAATGAGGAACCTACAGCGGAGTCCATCCACTTTGCAGCCGCTCGCTTGCTGACCTTCCCTGAATTGCCCGAGACCTTGCGAGTGATCCTGGGAGAATCCGCGACCGTGATCCGCGACGCGCAACAAAGCGCGGACGGGCAGGTAATGGTCTTTGCGACTGAAGCGGCGTTACTGCCCGAGGATGGCAATGGCGTCTCCGATATTTATCGCTTCGACATCGTCAGCCACCGGCTGCAGCGCCTGAGCGTGGGACAGTACGGTCAATCGGCTGACGCCCCCAGCCACAGTCCGCGCATGGACGGAACAGGCCAACGAGTCGTGTTTCTTTCAGCCGCCAGCAACCTGACATCGGGCATTCCTGGTGCGGCTGAACAGCTCTACCTGTATGACGAGCGGCGCGGTGACCTGATCCGCCTGAGTGAGACGGCTCATGGTCATCCGGCGGACGCCGCGATTACCTATCCGCTAATCGACGCCGCCGGCGAGCAGGTCGTTTATCGCAGCGCCGCCCGGAATCTTGGGCATGGGCCGGGCCTGTACCTGCACGATTTGCTGACCGATCAGCTTGCACCCATCGCTTTCGATGAATGGGGCCGGCTGGATGGGGCAGGGGCTGATGTCCCAGCGGCGGACGCTGATCTGTCACTCATTGCCTACCAGCGCCCCACCGCCGATGGTTTAGGCGGAGAGTCTACCCAGGTCTATCTTTATGACCGGGCAAGACAGATGACCGAGCGGGCCAGTCCATCGTTATTCGCTGCCAACGGTCTGCCGGTCTCCGGGTGCTGCGCCAGTGTCAGCGGCGACGGCCGTTACCTGGCCTACCGGGAAGCGACCGTTGCTGGCGAGCCGCGCTTGATCCTGGTTGAACGCACCAGCGGCCACTGGGTGAGCGAACCCTGGCCCCAGGATGAGGCTCTGGCCGAGCAAGCGCCGGCGTTCCGCAACGAGAACCGCGAATTGTGGTGGATCGATCCGCTGCAAGGTCCGCAACGCGAGCCCGTCCTGCATCGCGTGCAGAATCCATTGGCGATAGAATTCGCTGATTAACGGCGCAACATCCCCTCCTCGTCGCTGACCGGTGAGGAGATAAGTCATTTATTTTGAAAGAGTATATTTCGCGCCGGTTGAACGGCGCTCTTGAGATATCCGGGAGAGTCGTATCATGAACATATTGCTGAATCTCTTTTTAGGCGTCTACATGTTCTTTGCACTGTGCTTGACCCCGGTACTTGCCCAAGGCGTCAACGATAAGTGGGACACATTGAATAACCTGGCTGACAAGCTTATGGAGTCGGGTGATTACGAACAGGCGATCATTGTTGCGAAGAAAGCTCTGAATGTTGCCGAAAAAACGCTTGGCTCGGACCACCCTCATGTCGCCGAGAGCCTGGACAAACTGGCTTGGGCTCACTACAAACGGGGTAAGTACGCTCAGGCCGAGTCGTTCTCGAATCGTGCGCTGGCGATCTGGGAAAACGCGGGTCCCGACTATCAACTACAGCATTGCATTTCCATTAAGCAGCTGGGATTGATTCAGTTAGAGACAGGACGCAATAGAGAAGCGCTCAAGATGTTACAACAGGCACAAGATAGAGGAGGTGTTTGTGATCGGGCACATCGAGTACATCGAACAGAAATCTCTGAATTTTCCTTGATCCTCAGTCAAGCCAAGCAGGAGAATTCTACGGCGCAACTCAAGCTCAAGTCGCTGTCAGACAAATGAAGGTGATTCCCGAGGCTTTTATGGATACTCCTGTCTACTTCTTTGTGTCTGAATGGCAAGACAGCCCAAGAACAATTCCATCAGACACCATCTTGTTTGCTGTTGGTGACATACACGGACGACTCGATTTGCTCGTTAAGATGCAACAGGCGATCAAACAGCTCATGGTTCAGTCTGAATCGCTGGTAAAGACCATTGTCTATTTAGGGGACTATATTGATCGCGGCAGAGATTCTTTAGCTGTACTACAACAGCTTGCCCAAGGTCTCGGTCAGTCTGATATTAGCGAGCATCATCTGTTAGGCAACCATGATTACGGTTTACTGCAAACCATCCAGATGATTGAACCGGACAGCGACTTTCTGCAAATTTGGTTTGAATATGGCGGAAGAGCGACGCTCGAACGTTTGGGAACTCCCTGGCGAGAGGGTTGCACAAGAAAATTGGCAGAATTTCGAGCTTTTCAAAAGCAACTGATTGCTGCTCTTGGCTCAAAAGTCATTCGTTTTCTGGAACAACTGACCTATTATCATCAAATAGGCGAATATTTGTTTGTTCATGCAGGCATCGATCCTAATATACCGTTTGAACAGCAGGATTTCGCTGATTTTCTTCTAATAAGAGAGCCTTTTCTTTCCTGGCCTGATCCTTGGCCTTACCCGTTTTGCGTCGTTCATGGACATACGCCTGCCCGCCCTACAGTTCTCGCTCACCGTATTGGCGTCGACACCGGCGCATTTTATACCAGTGCGCTGACCGCGGCGCAGTTCGATCGACACCGTGTTAGGTTTCTCATGGTATCGACTTACTCTGATGCGCATCGCTTTCCTTCGCTTCCAGCTAATAGGTGGTTGAACACCTATGGATCACCACAATTATTAAATCCATAAAGATCATGATTGAACAAACATTGACTACTATCGGGCAACTGGCGCCGGCGTTGTTGCATGAATAGCGAGCTGTCCCCATATATTGAGCCATGAACAGTGAAAAGCAAAGCTATCGAATTCGGAACTGGCGCGAGTACAACGCGG
>JAGRHM010000497.1 GCA_020445005.1 Candidatus Competibacteraceae bacterium
CGCGATGCGCAGGTTTTCCAGAGAATGTCGATCCCGGAGGTCGGCCAGGCGCTGGGCCAGGATGATCCCGGTTGGGATCGGCTGATCCATCTTGTTTTCGACCCCGATGGGAAACGGACGCACGCGCGCAAGGTGTCCCGAGGACTCAATGGAAAAATGGTCCCAGTCCAGCCGGGCGTCGATCAGCCGGTCAACGGTTTCCATGAAATGATTGCAGTATTGCTGCAAGTGGAAGCCGATGAGATCGGCGCCGAGCATGCCGCTCAACAGCTCATTTCGCCAGGGACAGATGCGAAACGTCTCCGCATCCGGCCAGGGAATATACCAGAACAGGCCGACCAACAAATCCGGACGGACTTCCTTGATCAAACGGGGAACCAGCGCCAACTGATAGTCATGCACCAGCACTATCGCTGGATCGGAACCAGCTTCTTGCAGAACTGCTTCAGCAAAGCGCCGGTTAATGCGCACGTAATACTCCCAGTTACGCGGGCGGAATACCGGGCGCTCATAAACCTGATGACACAGCGGCCATAGTCCTTCATTGGCAAAGCCATGATAATAGCCGTGTTCCTCTTCGCGACTGAGCCAGACCCGCCGCAGGATATAACTGGGATCATCGGGCGGAACCACCAATCGATCCCGGGCGTCAACCGTCCGGCGGTCGGCATTACCGGCACCATGAGCGATCCAGAGGCCATTGCTGGCCCGCATGATCGGATCGAGCGCGGCCACCAGTCCGCCCGCCGGCGTCACCAGACGCGGTTGGCCATCCTGAAGTTCATGCAAATAGGGCTCGCGATGACTGACCAGCAGCAAATGGCTGCCGCGCAGACAGTCATTGAGGTGCGCGCGCCACCGGCTGCGGGTCCAGATCGGGTGGACGGGCTTGGCCTGCTGAACCTGCTTTTGCGTCGCAGCCTGTTTCGCCCGCAACGTGGCGGCCAACCGGTCGCTCTCGGTGGCCAGGCGCGCGACCGGCGGATCGACCGGCAGTGACTCATCCGTTTCGCCGGTGCGCAATTGCCGCATCCATTCCGCCATCCGGTTCAGCGGACGGTCGTACAGCAACCAGGCGCCCGCGACGACCACCGTCAGCAGCAACAGGATGACCACGCCGCCCCATAGCGCAAATTGCTGGCGCCGATTTCTGGCGCGCTCCATCACGTCCGTTAGATCATGGACGACGGCCAACACGCCTTCCGGCTGGCCCTCTGCGGTACGAACCACCGAGGTTACAATGTGGATATGCGTAGTAGGCGTTTCCAGCGTCTTGACCACGTCCTTGGGTTCCTTGATGGCCTGGAGAACGGTCTGCTTTAATTCGTTGGAAAATTCCGCAAGATCCGGACTTTCAGCGATCAGCCGTCCATCGGGGCGGTAGACCGCTAGACCGATCAGCGGCCGGTAACCTTCCAGCGTTGAACCCAGCGCCGCCGCCGCTTCCTTATCCGGCAATTTTAAAATCGCCTGGATCGAATAGACCATCTGATGGGCCAGAACATAAGCGCGCCGATCCAATTCATCGAGATCGGTTGCGCGTTCCCGCTCAACCTGGAACCAGGCTAGAACGCCCATCAACAAGCCTACTAGGCCGGCAACCAGCAAACCCATGCGCAGGGCGTTGGGCAGGCGTAGCGAGGTTTCTGAAGACATGTATTTATTTTTCCTGGAAAAGCGTTAGCCGGATCGGCACTGGATTAAGCCAGCAACTGGTTCAGAATAGTCTGGTAAATCCGGCTCAGGGTTTCCAGGTCGGTCATCGCCACCCGTTCGTTCACCTGGTGAATCGTCGCGTTGAGCGGTCCCAGTTCAATGACCTGTGCGCCCGTGGGTGCGATGAACCGGCCATCAGAGGTGCCGCCGCTGGTGGAAAGCTGCGCATTCAGGCCGGTTTCAGCGCGGATGGCGTTAATAGCGGCGGCGGACAGTTCGCCCGGCGGGGTAAAAAACGGCATTCCCGACACACTCCACTCCAGATCGTACTGGAAGACCTGCCCAGTTTTCACTTCCTCGTTAAGCAGGCCGGTTTCGATGATCAGCCGGGTGCGTTCCTGCAGTTGCGCTACGGTAACGGCGGGGGAGAAGCGAAAATTGAAGCGCATCTCCAACTCACCGGGAATGATGTTGACCGCACCGGCGCCGGACTGCAAATTAGAAATCTGGAACGAGGTCGGTGGAAAGCACTCGTAACCCTGATCCCAGACTTCATCGGCCAGCGTCGTTAAAATCGCGCCAATCGCATGGATAGGATTTTGCGCCAGATGCGGATAAGCGACATGGCCCTGAGTTCCCCGCAACGATAAGCGACCGTTTAACGAACCGCGCCGGCCATTCTTGATTGTATCGCCAAGTTGGCGGACGCTGGACGGTTCGCCGACCAGGCACCAGCGCATCTTCTCGTTGCGCGCTTCCAAACGCTCGACCACCTTGACTGTACCTTCGGTAGCCGGCCCTTCCTCATCGTTAGTGATCAGGAACGCCAGCGAACCGCGCGGGTGGGGATGGTCGCTCAGGAAACGCTCGCAAGCGGTAACCATCGCCGCCAGGCTACCTTTCATATCCGCCGCGCCGCGTCCATACAGGAAATCTTCGCGCATTTCCGGCGCAAACGGCGGGGATGACCACTGATCCAGCGGGCCGGGGGGCACCACATCGGTGTGGCCGGCGAAAACAAACAATGGTTCCTGATCGCCAAGCCGCGCCCAGAAGTTGTCAACGACGCCGAAGCGTAACCGTTCTATTTGGAAGCCCAGAGCTTGCAAGCGACTGATTAGCAGCTCCTGACAACCGGCGTCTTCCGGCGTGATCGAAGG
>JAGRHM010000498.1 GCA_020445005.1 Candidatus Competibacteraceae bacterium
ACGACGTGCGCGACCGGGTGGCGCGAGTGCGCGGTCAGTTGCCGGATGAAACCAATGACCCGGTGGTCGCCAAGATCGAAGCCGATGCTCAGGCTATTATGTGGCTCGCCTTTTCCAGCGACCGGCACAGCGCCCTGGAAATCACCGATTACGCTGACCGCACCATTGTGGACCGGTTGCAATCCTTGCCGGGCGTCGCCAGCGTCATTATCGCTGGCGAACGGCGTTACGCCATGCGCCTGTGGCTGGATCGCGACCGGATGGCCGCCTACAACCTGACTCCTCAGGATGTGGAAGACGCCCTGAAAAAGCAGAACGTCGAGTTGCCCTCCGGGCGCATCGAATCCCGTCAGCGGGAATTTTCGGTGTTGACCGAGTCGGATTTGCGCACCCCGGCGCAGTTCGATGACCTAATTCTCAAGGAAGCCAAAGGCTATCCGATCCGTTTACGCGACATCGGCTACGCGGAAATCGGCGCTGCCGATGAGCGTAACGCTGTGCGGGTCAACGGCAATCCCTCGGTGGGGCTAGGCGTGGTCAAGCAATCTACTGCCAACACCCTGAGCGTGGCGCGAGCGATCAAGGCGTTATTACCGGCGCTGCGTGACAGTCTGCCGGAAGGCATGAAGATTATCGTCGGTTACGATGGCTCGGTTTTTATCGAAAAATCTATCGAAGCGGTTTACCACACCATGGTCGAAGCGCTGGCCCTGGTGGTCGCGGTGATTTTCCTGTTCCTGCGCAACTGGCGGGCAACGCTGATTCCGTTCGTGACCATCCCGGTTTCGCTGATTGGCGCTTTCTTTTTCCTGTACGTCCTGGGATTCACCATCAACACCCTGACTTTGTTAGGACTGGTGCTGGCCATTGGTCTGGTGGTGGACGACGCGATTGTGATGCTGGAAAACATTCATCGCCATGTCGAAGCAGGTATGCCGCCATTCCGCGCCGCCTTGCAGGGCGCGAAGGAAATCGCCTTTGCCATCGTGGCCATGACCTTGACCCTGGCGGCGGTGTTTACTCCCTTGGCGTTCATGACCGGCAACACCGGTCGGCTGTTTACCGAGTTCGCCTTCACCGTTGCGGCGGCGGTGATCGTCTCCGGCTTTACCGCGCTGACTCTGACGCCGATGATGTGCTCCAAGCTGTTGCGCCATGAGCGCCGGCATCACTGGTTGTTCAATCTCAGCGAACGGTTTTTTCTGGCGATGAACGCCGGTTATCGTCGTGCGCTGATTCAGGCGCTTAACCTGCGCTGGCTGATCATCTTGGTGTTTTTCGCGACCGGCGCCAGCGCGGCATGGCTGTTTACTCATTTGAAATCGGAACTGTCGCCGCTGGAGGATCGCGGAGTGTTCATCGGCGTGATCGTCGCGCCGGAAGGATCAACCCTGGAATACACTGACCGCTATGCCCGGCAACTCGAACAGTTCTATAAAAACATCCCCGAGGTTATTTCCTATTTCTCGTTTGTCGCTCCAGGACTGGAGAAACCGAATCCAGTGACCAGCGCGCTGACGTTCGTGCGGCTGAAACCGTGGGAGCAGCGCGAGCGCAAGCAGCAGGACATCACCAAAGAACTGGCGCCGAAAATGTTCGGCGGACTGCCCGGAGTGTTGGCATTTCCCATCAATCCTCCCTCGCTGGGTCAGAGCTTCCGCAATCCGGCGGTGCAATTCGTGATCCAGGCGACCAGTTACGCCGAATTGCAGACCCTGGTGGATCGGATGTTGGCCAAGGCCCGGGAGTATCCGGGTATGGTGAATGTAGATACCGATTTGCGGCTGAACAAGCCGCAATTGGCGGTCGTGCTCAAGCGCGACAAGATCGCCGCAGTCGGCGCGGATGTGGAAGAAATTGGCCGAACCCTGGAGACGCTGCTGGGTGGCCGCCAAGTGACCCGCTTCAAGCAGGAGGGTCAACAGTATGACGTGATGGTGCAACTCAAGAATCAGGACCGCGAACAACCCACCGACCTGACTGCAATCTTTGTCCGGGGCCGCGACGGGCAACTGGTGCAGCTTTCCAATTTGATCGAGGTGCGTGAAACGGTTGCGCCTAAAGAACTGAACCATTTCAACCGGCAGCGCGCCGCCGTTATTTCCGCCAATATCGCCCCTGGCTATGCCCTGGGCGATGCGTTGGATTTCATGGATCAGACCGCGCGGGAGGTGCTGGGTGAAAATGCGCAGACGGCGCTGGACGGTCAGTCGCGAGAGTTCCGCGAATCCGGCGCGACGCTGTACGTGACCTTTGTACTGGCGCTACTGTTTATCTATCTGGTGCTGGCGGCGCAGT
>JAGRHM010000499.1:0-559 GCA_020445005.1 Candidatus Competibacteraceae bacterium
GGTAGATATCGCCATCGGCCAGATAACCACGATCTCCGGAATCCAGCCAGTCATCTCTATGCGGGAACAGCCGACGGGTGGCCTCGGGGTTGCGGTAATAACCGGCGGTCGCCGAGGGACCTTTGAATTCCAGACGGCCCTCCCGCCGCTCCGGCAACTCGTGGCCATGCTCATCGACAATACGGATTTGATGATCGGGAATGGGCTGGCCACAGGCGGGAAAGAGCAGGGCGTTTTCATCATTGGTTGGGGCTGGTTCCGCCCGGCCGTTGGCCATAAAGACTTCGCGTTGCACCCGGTCAATGACTGGACTGCGATTAGGCGGTTGCAACGCCAGTCCGACTGAACACTCAGCCAGTCCATAGACCGGCGCCATGGCTTCCCGCCGGAAACCGTAGCGTTCAAAGCGGGCAATGAAGCGCTCCAGGGTCGCCGGATTCACCGGTTCCGCGCCATTGAGCGCCATGCGCCAGGCACTGAGATCCAGCCCCTCGATGTCATGATCCTGGACGGCGCGCACACAGAGTTCATAGGCAAAATTAGGCGCGGCGGACAGCGT
>JAGRHM010000499.1:646-2703 GCA_020445005.1 Candidatus Competibacteraceae bacterium
TAGTACAAGCTGCCGAGACAAGCGCCAATCAGCCCCATATCGTGATAAAGTGGCAGCCAACTGATGAAGACGTCATCGGAACAGGCGCCCACTCGCGGTCCCATGGCGCGCAGATTGGCCAACAGGTTGGCATGGGTCAACATCACGCCTTTGGGATCGCCGGTGCTGCCTGAGGTATATTGCAAAAAGGCCAGGTCCTCGGTTTTAATGGCTGCATCGCTCCACGCTGCCGGTTCCTGCGCCAGCTCGTCAGCAGTGACCACATGCCGCAAGTGTTCAACTTGCGCCTGAAGCAGTCGCGCCACCAGTTTGGCTTCGGGAACGGTGATCAACGTTACAGCCTCGGCGTTGTTCAGCAACCGGGCATGGCGGCGCAAGTGTTCCTCGATTTGCGAAGGACGCACCGGCGGATAGATGGGTACGGGTATCCCGCCGGCCAGCAGGATGCCAAAAAAGCTGAGGAAGTATTCGGAACCGGTGGGCAGCATGATGGCCACGGTCTGGCCAGGTTGCAGTCCGCGTGCCCGCAACCCGGTCGCCAGGGCCCGCGCACTCTGACGCAGGCTGGCATAAGTGAAGGTATGGTCAATCTGGTCATGCGCACCGTAAATCTGGATAGCGACCCGATCAGGATGCGCTTCGCTATGCCAATCGAGGACTTCGGGCAAGGTAACCGCCTGTGCGGGCGCGTTGACGGTAGACCGGTCCACAACGGCGACCCGTGGTTCGACGACGATGATAGATGTCATGGGTTCGCCACGGGCCTGCTGAATAAGCTCCAGCAAATCCCGTGGCGTTTCGACCAGGAGCACCCGTTCGTCCAGTTGGACCTGGAAGACTTTTTCGACCCGCTGCAACAACTCGGTGCGGGCTAGGCTGTCCAGCGCCAGGTCGCGATCGACATGGCTGTCCAGCGAGAGTCTCCCGACCGCGCGCTCCGACTGGCGAATTTCCAGTAAGAGTTCACGCAACAGGGTCAACAGGCGCGCAGCGGCGTCCTCAATAACATCCGGCGCGGAAGAAGTCGCTGTTTGAGCAGAAGTGGGCAGTCCATCACGATCGGAAGGCATGGCGACAGTCCTTCGTAGGTGGTGAGGATTTAAGCGGCAACCTGAACCAGGCTCCGGCGTCTAAGCCTGACATTTTATAGAATAGAGTGAAGAAAGCGCGTTGCATCGGCAATAATTGACTGGTTTTGCCATGTCGCTGCAGCTTGCATGAGGATATCCGTTCATGATCCGTCGATTATTTCACTGTGGGCTGGCTTTGTGGCTATGGGGTCCGATCAGCGCCCTGGCTCTGGAAGTCAGCGAGATTCAAGTCCAATCGGCATTGAATCAGCTATTCGATGCCAGAATTCCGTTACCAACCCTGATTCCTGAAGATATTACCCGGGTTTCGGTCAAGGTGGCGTCCCCGGCAATGTTCGAGGAATTCGGACTTGATCAGACGCTGACCCTGGAAAAGCTGGTTTTCTCTATTCAGTATGATGAAGAAAGCCGGGTTTACGTTAAGGTAGTGTCGACTGAACCGATCCGCGAGCCATCGCTGGCGCTATTGCTGGAGTTTGGTTGGCCGCGCGGCAAGACATTCCGCGAATTTACCGTGTTGCTTGATCCAGTGAAGCGATTAGCGCAACCAGCGGGCGGCCGGACCAAAACCGTTCTTAGCGAACCCCGGATAGTAGCGACAAAGCCATCTCTCCCGGAGACGAAGGCTGAAGTTTATGCGGCGGCGCCCGAGTCGCCACCTCTCCCGGTGGAAGCTTCCTCGGTGGCATTCACCGACCAAACCAGCCAAGTCTATGGTCCGGTTGCGTCAGGCGAAGGGTTATGGGGCATTGCGCTCAAACTCCGCCCGGAGGGAGTTACCCGCGAACAGATGATGCAGGCGCTGTTCAAGGCGAATCCTGAAGCATTTTCCAGCGCGGGCATCGATGGTCTCAAAATCGGCGCCATGCTGCGCGTGCCGAGCTACCGGGAAATCGCTGATTTAACCGGTTCGCCGATTGCCCTGCGCCTGGCGGCGGTGGAAGAGACAGCCGCGTTGCCCCTCTC
>JAGRHM010000500.1 GCA_020445005.1 Candidatus Competibacteraceae bacterium
GCCAGCTTAAACCCCATTGCCGGCATGCCTCCTGTAACTGCTGCATCCCCGCGCGATTGACGGCGCGACCCTGCTCCAGGTGGCTGGTATCATCCAGCGCCGCCGTTGCCGCGACCAAAGCCAGGCTGTTGACATTAAAGGGTTGACGCACCCGGTTCAATAAATCCGCGATCGCGGGATGGGAGATGGCGTAGCCAACCCGTAGCCCCGCCAGTCCATAGGCTTTGGAGAAGGTGCGCGTTACCACGAGATTAGGGAAGCGATCGAGCCAGCGCAGGGTATTAGGACAATCGGTTTCCGGTTCGACGTATTCAAAATACGCTTCGTCCACGACGACGATCACCGTAGGAGGGATTGCCTCCAGTAATCCTTGCAGTTCCGCTGCAGTCAGCCAGGTGCCGGTCGGATTATTGGGGTTAGCGATAAACACGACCCGAGTACGGTCATTGACTAGAGCAAGCAAAGCTGCTGGATCGTGGCCGCAGGGCATAGCGTGTTTGAGCGGGTGGGCTTTGGCAATTCGGGCGGTGGCGCCAATGGCCTGGGTGACAATAGGATAAACCGCGAAGGCGTGTTCGGAAAAGACTGCCTCATGTTCCGACGTCAGGAAAGCGCGCGCGACCAGTTCCAGCACATCGTTGGAGCCGTTGCCCAGAGTCAGCATGCTCATCGGCAGCCCGAGCCTGGTAGACAGGGCAGTTTTGAGTTCAAAACCGTTGCCATCGGGATAGCGCGCCAAATCGCCCAGCGCAGCGTGGATGGCGGTTATCGCGCGCGGACTAGGACCCAGGGGATTTTCGTTGGAGGCCAGCTTGACGATGTCGCTAAGACCGTACTCCCGGCGCAATTCGCTTTCCGGTTTACCGGGTTGATAAGGTTGGAGATTGCGGACGCCGGGCGCGGCAAGGGCATGGAAATCGCAGGTCATGATGGATCGAGATTCCTCTGCAGTTGCAGTAAGGGGAGGCATGATCATAGCCTCCTCGGGGTATTGGGTAACAAGTCATATCGGAAATTCACTTTAGTCTATGTTCCCTGGACTTTGGTCATCCCCTGAAATCATTGCGACCGGATTTGCGATCCGTCGGCGGCTCCGGCCCTTGCCTAGAGAAGTTGCTGGAAGCGCTCCCGCGCGGCAATGACGGGCAACCGCGAACCCTCCGCCAAATCAGGCTACACAAACCTCAATCCGCCGCCGGTTCCCACAGCGCGCCCAGTTCCAACCCAATCTCCTGAAACGGCTCTACGCTGACGATTTCCTGATCCTGAAATAGTCCAATGACTGTCCATTGCCCCTCGCGCAAGGTGAATGTTTCGAGAGTTCGAGCCACGGGATCGACCAGCCACAGGTATGAAACGCCGTAACGGCCATAAACCGGCATCTTGGTGAAGCGATCCGTGCGCGCGGTCGAGGGCGAGACAATCTCGCAAACCCAGTCCGGGACCACATCGAAGCGATGATCGCTCGGTAGACGCGGCATCCGTTCCCGCCGCCAGCCGGCTAGATCAGGAACCAGAACTTCGGTGTCGCGGATGAAGTGCAGTTCCGGCTCGTCGAGAATCCACCACCCGCCTGGCCCGCCGCGCCCCCGGTGATAAGGACTGTACAGTTCTCCCCCCAGGTTTGAACTGGTCAACGCATGTCGGCTTACCGGGCGTGGTTGAGCGTATAACCGGCCATTGATAATTTCACCGGTGAGGTTTTCCGGCAGGGCTTCCAGTTGCGCATATAGGTCTTCTGGCTCGATAGCTATTTTCATCGCTGCGGACATGAGAGCTTCCGGGTTTGATCAGGGTTGTTGCGGCCTTCCTTGTATTGTAGCGCAACCGGGAGAGGGCTATTGCCGATCATGCTTGTGACTGTCAAATCATCCATATTCTTTCGTTCCCATGCTACGATTAATGTGACATTAATCACTTTTGCATTTTACAGATGGTTCTGCTCCATAACCCTGTAAAACAAATCAGGAACGAAGGACATGAACTGGTTAACCCACTTTGTCTTTACGCACACTCGCCAGACGCCGCCGGATGGTCGCCCACTGTATGCATACAAGATAAATGACAAAATTTACGATGAGTTAAAAAATCATTTTCATCAAATTATTCTCCTTGACATGCAGGGTGGGTTAGCTACGAACTTTGCCCAGATCTTCTGCCTGTACGCTGCGGAAACCTTTCGTCGGGAACATGCGGGGGGCAATTGGACCTGGGAGACCATTTTCAAACCGGTGAAAATGGAAGCGCCCTCACAATCGCTGATCGCTGATTGGGTGGAAAAAGGTTTGAAGTGGTGGCGACGGCCCGTGTTGCACGCCAATAACGGCCACCGTCTACTGTTGATGACGATCGCGTGTGAAGGTGGGTTGCCGTTGCGGTTGCTTCAGCAGGAGAATGCCCATCTGACGCAGTTTTTTCGCACCCTCCTCGAAAGCTATTACCGAAGCGGTCAAGGCGGCGAATCCATTGCTGAGAGCATGGCTCGACAACAAGCATATCGCCTGCCACGCAGTTTACGACAAGATGTCGTGTTCCATCTCTCTGCTACGCTGATCGTCAAGATCAGTGAATTACAGGCGCTGGTAGGCAACGCTGTCGACCCCATCGCAGCGCTGGACGAAAAAGCGCCGAACTGGCGACGGGATTTGCCGTTGCGACTGGACGATCAAGTAGCCGAAACGCTATTGACCGGTCTGGTGCATCGTTCCAGGGAGTTGGCCCAGGAAGCGACGGCAAAGCTGTGCTGGCAGAGACGACTCTATCAAGTCAGCAACGGTTGGCATGTCGAGAGACGTCTGGAATTGCCGGAACGCCTGACTGGCGAACATCTTGCGGGGTGGATCGATTCACCGGTCACAGATCGGCCACGCTGGCGCTTACTACGGCACACACCGGACGGGATCGAGACGGTAGCCTGGCTGACGCTGGTGCAAGGCGCAGGTAAAGCGGCTCAGTATCGGCGCGAATGGTTGCGATCCAATGGATTGATGATCACTGGCGCGGCAGTCGGACAGGAGCAGCGTTTGAGCCTACATGATGGCCAGCGGGATTATCCTCTCGATGTCAAACATGGCGAACCGTGGGGCGATTCACCTTGGGTATTCGTTGAACGAGACGTTTCCGGGGAGCGCGAATGGTTGACCGAAGGTTCGACTCGCACCCGTGCGGAACGGGCCTGGATCTTGGCGGCTCCGGAATTTGCGCCGCGCGTCGTCAATGGCGCTTGCGACTCTGTGGGCATCATCCCGGACCTAGATCGGACGATTTATCAGATCAGCGGCGAGGTCGATTTTTTTACATCGGACCAGGATTATTGCCGTGTTACCTGTCAGGCTGAGAGCGAGTCCCAGGAAAGCTTTATCGTCATCGGCGATGTCATGCCCCAATTCACCCAGAGCCGGCCACTGTATCGCGGCCTTCCGCAAATCGAGACGGTGGATGCCGATGGACGGTGTAAACCCGCAACGGGGCATATTCAACGGCGTCCGGTCGGCAATAACGCGCCCTGGCGACCGAGTTACGAAACGGCACACGGTCGGATTTGGCTGCGGCTGGTCGACGTCAATGGCGCGGAACGCTGCCGGCGACAGGTGGATGTGGCGCCCCGGAATTTCCGGGTTGAGATTGACATCGGCACAGGATATCAATCCGGCGTTATCCGCTTGATGGGACTGACCGGCGCGAAGGTGCAAATTGATACGGACCGTCCGATGGACATCTCGATGACTCTGACTGAAGATCAGGCGCGGATGGTGTGCCCAACCTTGCCGGGTAGCTTGCCGCCGCCGCTGTCGCTGTCGCTGCATTGGCCCGGCTCCGAATGGGTTACGCTGATTTTGCCCTATCCACAACGCGGGGCATTTTTTGAACAGGCGGGACGACCGCTCCTCAATGACGATTGGATCTCACTGGATCGATTGGGCAGTCTGCAACTGTTCGTGCAGGACCCTGGAGGTGGACGGCGTTTCTGGCTGAAATGTGAACTGATCACTCGTGACCAAACCGTAGAGGGTTTCCGCCAAAGATTCCATGACCGTTTGCCGCCCCTTGAACAAGGCCGTCTTGAAATACCGCTGTTCGCCTGGCAAGAGCGCATCGCTTCGCTGCTAGCCAGCAATCGTGACCTCGAAGCTCAGGTGCGGTTGATCATTGAAACGACACAGGGCGAACGTCTGGCATCGCTCCGGGTGACCCGCTTTGATGCGGTGCTTGAACCCGATCGAACCACCGGTGTCGTGCAGATTTCTGTCCCAGTCCTGGCGCGGCTTGGCGCAGGATGGGAAGCGCGGATTCGTCTGGAGATGATCCGGTTATGGGCGCCTGCCCGACCACCGGTTGAGTTGTCAGCCAACCCGGAAACGCCGATCTGTTGGAAGATTCCTTCTGATCTGGAGCCTGGCCCCTGGTGGATCGTTGGGCGGGATGGTGACTGGACGCGATTCCGCCCGCTGTTGTGGGTTGCTGTAGCAGACGATGCGCTTGTCGAAGGTTCCGATGATTCGCTGGCCGGGACGATTCGAGAAGCCGACCCAACGCAACGCGGGCAGAAGCTAAACGCGCTGCTTGCTGAACTGGGGCGAAATCCTGATCATCCTGATTGGTCGCTGCTGTTTGAGTATATGCGGCTGGCGCGGGAGTTCCCGCCCAGTTCGCTGGATGTGCTGTGCGCGTTGCCCGCGTATCCCCGTACCTTGGCTTTGGCCTTGTTCAAAGCCGATGACGAGACTTTTGATTCCGTCTGGTCACTGTCCCGGCAGATGCCATTTTTATGGATTTTACTGGCGGTTGATGACTGGCAAGAGGCAGCCGTTGCCTCTTTTAGCGGGTTGCAGGCAGCATTGGCTGAG
>JAGRHM010000501.1 GCA_020445005.1 Candidatus Competibacteraceae bacterium
CGGTTCCGGATTCATACAAAAGTTGCTAAAAAATGACGATTTATCAGTTAAGTGTGAAGCGCTTTTCAAAAAATCGACCTTTAATCATGCTATTGAATTGAATTTCAACGTTGAACCGTGGGAAAGCGTAACGAAAAATTCAAGGAACGCCTAGCTTAATAACTGCAAAACGAGCGGCGACCGTACATCCTGTTGAGCGGAAAGCATTGCGGGTTAGCACGATAGAGGGGTTGTTTGATCACCTTGCGTTGACGTCATCGCCAACCGGGCTTAACATCATTTTATTACAACATCGGTTCCCAGGGGCCATTGACCCCAAAGAGGATGAAAAGGGAATCTGGTGCGGTAGCCTTGTGGCTGCCTAAACCAGAGCTGCCCCCGCAACTGTGAACAGCGAGTCACGCCCCCCGTGCGCCACTAGCCGATCCGGCTGGGAAGGCTGGGCGAGCGACGAGGACCTGTGAGCCAGGAGACCTGCCGATGTTGCGGTTACACGTATTTCCGGGCGGGGTGTTCCGGGGTTGTGGACGGTCTCCTGCCTGAATTGACATGAACCCATAGCGGTTACTGAATCCTCAAGGCGACTTCCCTGAACCTGCCGCTCGCAAACCAGGGGAAGATCATTCATGCATATTACCGAAGGTTTTTTACCACCCCTGCACGCTGCGGCATGGACAGCGGTTTCCTTGCCGTTCGTGCTGTTCAGCGTCTATCGCGTCAATCGACTGATGCGCGAAAAGCCCGAGATCAAATTGTTATTAGCGGCGTCGGGCGCTTTTGCCTTTGTGATTTCGGCGCTCAAACTGCCATCGGTTACTGGCAGTTGCTCCCATGCCACCGGGACAGGATTGGGCGCGATTCTGTTTGGCCCCTCGGTGATGGCCTTATTGGGAACCATTGTGCTGGCGTTTCAAACTCTGTTGCTCGCGCATGGCGGAATCACGACGCTGGGGGCCAATGTGTTCTCGATGGCGATTGTGGGTCCCTGGGTCGCCTATACCGTGCTGCGCAGCGCGCAGGGCTTACAGGCGCCGCTGGCTTTCAGTGTATTCCTGGCGGCGATGCTGGGCGATTGGGCAACCTATCTGACGACGGCGGGACAACTCGCTCTGGCCTTTCCCGATCCGACCAGTGGCGTTGCGGGATCGTTCCTGAAATTTGCCGGCGTGTTCGCGCCGACCCAATTACCGCTGGCGGTGATCGAAGGATTATTGACCGTGGTGATCGTCAATTTTCTTCGCGAGTACAGTAGCGACGAATTGCAGAACCTCAGTTTTTTGCCGAAAACCCTGGTTTCGGAGGCCCGCTCATGAAAGCGCAAAATGGTTGGCTGCTAGCGCTGGTGGTGATTTTGGCGGTGGTTTCGATAAGGATCGGCAGTCGTCGTGAAGGCGCTGAATTTACGGGAACCGATGGACAGGCGATGGCAACGGTTACTGCATTGAACCCGGATTATCAACCCTGGTTCGATTTTATCTGGGAACCCCCTGCTGAAATCGCCAGTGGGCTGTTCGCCCTGCAAGCGGCCTTGGGCGCTGGCGTATTGGGTTACTACCTGGGTTTCAAACGCGGTCAGCGTCAAGGTCAACGGAAGCGCTCCGATGCGGGCGATTGATCATCATGCCTGGACCAATCGCTGGCGGGACTGGCATCCTGTTGAAAAAGGGTTGCCCGCGATCGGTTTGCTGACGTTGACCCTGATATTGCCGCCCTTGACCACCGCGCCGCTGGTGTTAGCGGGCGTAATGTTGACGACGGTGTATGGCGCTGGAATTCCCTGGAAAACCTTGTTGAGCGTCCTGGCCGCGCCGGCGACATTTTTATTGGCGGGTATCCCGTTTCTGGCTATCTCGATAGATTTTACTTCCGGTTTTGCCCTCACCTTTTCACCTGAAGGATTCCAGTTGGCTCTGCAAACGATGATCCGCGCCTTGGCGGCGATGAGCTGTCTCGCGTTTCTGATTTTGACGATGCCGCTTACCGATGGCGTACTCCTGTTGCGGCGTATGGGGGTTCCTGCTGGAATTATTGAATTGATTCTACTGATTTACCGTTTGATCTTTGTGTTTGCCGAACGGGCTTTAACCGGTCGTCAGGCCCAGGCCGGGCGACTGGGCTATTCCCGTCTGGATCGGTCGGTGCGCTCCTTGGGTTTGTTAGGAGGCAATTTGTTCCAGCGGGCGCTGGAGCAGGCGCGCCGCCTGGAGATGGGATTGATGGCGCGCGGTTATACCGGTGAACTGCGCGTATTGACGCCGCGCTGGAAACTGTCGTGGATGCGGCTGGCGGTTGGTGTTGCCGGAGTCAGCCTGACGGGTTTAGCAAGCAGCTGGCTGGCGCGCGGCCTGTTATGAATGAGCCGTTGCTGGCGGTTCGTGATCTGGAATACGTCTATCCAGGCGGAGTGGCCGCGCTGCGTGGTCTCGATCTTCGCATTGAACAGGGACGAAAGTTGGCCATTCTGGGTTCCAACGGGTCCGGTAAGACCACGCTGCTCTTGCACCTGAACGGGTTGTGCAAACCAACCCGGGGGGAAATCCGGTTGGAAGGTCAACCCGTGAGCTACGATCACCGGGCGCTGAACGACTGGCGACGGCGGGTGGGGTTGATCCTGCAAGAGCCGGACGATCAGTTATTTGCTGCAACGGTCAGCCAGGATGTGTCATTCGGGCCGCTGAATCTGGGCTTGTCCAACGCCGACGCGCGAGAGCGGGTGCGTGAGGCGTTGGAAGCGTTACGCATTTTGCATCTGGCCGACCGGGCGACGCACACGCTGAGCTTTGGCCAAAAAAAACGGGTGGCAATCGCAGGAGTGCTGGCGATGCGCCCGGAAATTCTGGTATTGGATGAACCGACCGCGGGTCTGGATTCACATGGCGTGACCCATCTGCTGGGCGCTTTGGAGCAGTTGCACGAGGCGGGCGCTACCCTGGTGTTTTCGACGCATGACGTGGAGCTGGCCTACGCTTGGGCTGATGACGTGGCCGTGTTCCATGATGGCGTCGTGCTGCGTCAGGGAGAAACGGTTGCGATGCTCAGCGATCGGGAATTGTTGCGCCGGGCGCGGTTACGCTGCCCGTTGTTGTTGGAAGTGGCCGAGGCGTTGGGCGTGGAAGTTTCCGCTGCATCGCCGTTCCGTTCCCGCGAGGCGTTGCTGGTGTTACTTCAGGAGCGCTGCGCAGGTCAGGGTTGATGGATCGTTGGTGACTCCTGAATCATCGAAATGCCGGACTCGGTAACGGGCTGATTCCGATAGTTCAGCGCATAGACCCCTGCCAATCGAATCGCTTCCGTCATGCTTAATGGGTTGGCCTGGCCGGAGCCGGCCAGATCGAACGCCGTGCCGTGATCCACTGAGGTGCGAATAAAAGGCAGGCCGATGGTGATCGCGATAGTGCGATAGAAATCCATCATTTTGGTCGCGATATGACCCTGATCATGATAAAGGGACAGCACGGCGTCGAATGCGCCCTGACGGGCAAGATGGAATACGGAATCGGCGGCGATCGGGCCGACAACATCGAAACCCAGAGCGCGGGCTTCAGCAATCGTGGGCTCCAACACCTGCACTTCCTCGTAGCCAAACAGGCCATGCTCTCCACAGTGAGGATTGAGTCCAGCCACCGCCAACCGCGTCCGGGACAGGCCCAGCGCTGTTAAGGCTGCGGTGCAGCGTTGCAGATAATCCATAACCCTTTTACTGGTAATCAATTTGATGGCCCCGGCCAGGGAGACATGCCGGCTCAGAAAAAAGACCTTGAGATCGAGCGTCTCGAACATCGTCAGGGGATCGGTAACCCCGGTCAAACGGCCCAGCAATTCAGTGTGGCCGATGTCGCAGATGCCGGCAGCTTTGAACGCTTCCTTGTTGATCGGCGGAGTGGCCAACGCATCCACTTGGCCGGTTTGGCAAAAAACCACTGCTTTCTCAATAAACTGATAGGCCGCGCGACCAGCTTCCGCTTGTGCTCGACCGAACGGTATCCGCTTAGCGTCAATGTTGGCGAGATCGATCAGATCGATGCTTCCCGGTTGGTAGCGGCCCTCGGCAGGATCGCTAATGACTCGAATATCCAGAGCGTTCAGGTCAACAATGTCCAGCGCGCGCTGTAGGGCGCTGACTTCGCCAATGACCAGCGGTCGCACGGTTTCATAAATCGCGGGTTGCGCCAGCGTCATGGCGACAATTTCCGGGCCGACGCCGGCGATGTCGCCTAGAGGGATGCCGATGAGGCTGCGGTGGGTTGCGGTTGTGTTGTTCGCCATGTTTCTGCCTTGACATTGTTGGGCGTCATGTTGCCCTAAGCATAGCCCCGAATGGCTTCCTCGATACCTATCGATCGTCTTGCTCGCCGCTATCCCTTGCTTCGACAGTTTTTGTGGCCAATTTCCGTCAGTTGTTCCGAAAGTTCAACAGATTGTCGTAGGGAAAGTAAACTTGTATGCTTACTGAGTCAGCGCAGGCGCTGACTATCAAAAGAACTCGAACTTTTTACAGGGATGGCAGCGGCGACGCGCCCTGCCAACCGAGCCGGGCCGATTGCTTATGAGCGTTCCCACCGTTTTCATCAGTTACAGCCACGATTCCGACGCGCACCGCGAGCGCGTGCTTGGTTTGTCCGAGCGGCTGCGGGCCGATGGTATCGCCACGATCCTGGATCGCTACGTGAACGGTTCCCCGCCCGAAGGCTGGCCGCGCTGGATGCTGAATGGTCTCAAGGCAGCTACGCACGTCCTGTGCGTTTGCACGGAGACCTACTACCGGCGCTTTCGTGGCCAGGAAGTGCCCGGCCAGGGTAAGGGCGTCGATTGGGAAGGTGCGGTGATCACGCAGGCGCTCTACGATGAGCGGAGCGTTTCCAGAAAATTCGTTCCGGTGCTGTTCGAGCGGGCCGACGAGCCGCACGTCCCCGAACCGCTGCGGGCGCAAACCTTCTACGTGCTGGACTCGGAAGCGGGTTATCAGGCGCTTTACGACGCCCTTCTGAGCCAAAGCGGCGTGGAGCCAGGCGTGGTCGGTGCATTGAAGCGGAAACCGCGCCCAACCGGCCAACCGCTGAGTTTTGACGACAGCCCTTAACCGACTCACCGGAATCCGGCCAGCGCTCGCCGGTGAGTCCAGCTTCCAACGCGCTGAACGGTTTGCGGTGGGATATTTCCCGCATCC
>JAGRHM010000502.1 GCA_020445005.1 Candidatus Competibacteraceae bacterium
ACATATTTCGGAGCAGGTCTAATGATCGCTTGTTGCTGGGTTTTCGCAGCACGATGAGCGAAGCGGAATTACATTGGCTGCGCAGTCGATTGCTGGGCGGTAAACAGGCGACCGCCGAACGCGGTCAACTGCGCTTTCGCTTGCCGGTCGGCTTGGTCTACGACGCGGCAGGCCGCATCGTGTTGGATCCCGATGATGAAATCCAGCACGCCATCCACTTGGTGTTCACCTTGTTTGATCAGCAAAAATCGGCGCTGGCGGTGGTGAAGCACTTCGCTACGCACCGGCTGGATTTCCCGACCCGGTCCCAACAGCGAGGGGAGGTGGGGACGGTCTCCTGGCAGCCGCTGTCCCTCAAACGCACGTTGGCGGCGTTGCACAGCCCATTCTATGCGGGGGCCTACGTCTACGGCCGCACACGGACTCGTCTTCGCCCGCTGCCGGGCACGCGTCGCAACGGCCACCATCGCACGCATGTTGTTCCCTTCGCGGACTGGCCCATCGTGCATCAGGATCATCATCCCGGCTATATTGATTGGGAGCAGTTCGTGCGTAACCAACGACAGTTGGACGACAACCGCACGACGTGGGACGCCGATCGGCGCGGGGCCGTTCGCGAGGGCCCCGCATTACTCCAGGGCATCGTCCGCTGTGGCCGCTGTGGCCGGCGGATGAGCATCCGTTACCTCAAAGGCGATGCGCCCTGCTACACCTGCAACCAGCTCCATCAGCACTGGGGCGGTCCGACCTGCCAATCCATACCCGGTGCGGCGGTCGATCAGCGTGTCGCAGCTGCGTTATTGGAAGCGCTGACGCCCGCGCAATTGGACATTGCGCTGGCCACCTTCGAAACCTTGGAGACCCAGGCGCGGCACATTGACCAGCAGTGGCAGCGGCGTCTGGAGCGTGCCCGTTACGAAGCCATGCTGGCGCAACGGCGCTATCGGGCTGTCGATCCCGACCACCGGTTAGTGGCCCGCAACCTGGAGCAAGACTGGAATGCGCGGCTGGCGGCAGTCGACCAACTCGAACAAGAATATGCGGCGTTACCGACCCAGGCGATCCTACCGCTTAGCGACCAGGAACGGGCGCGAATTCGGGCGCTGGCGGACGACCTCCCCACTCTCTGGCAAGCACCCACCACCTCTTGGGGTAAGCGTAAGCAGGTGCTGCGGTTGCTAATCAAGGATGTGACCTTGACGCGTGAGCTCGACCGGATTCGCATCGAGATCCGCTGGCAAACTCACGCCTGCACGACTTTGACAGCGCCACGGCCCCAACCCAGCTATGAGCAGTGGCGAACACCCCCAGCCGTGATCGCGCGAATTCGCGAATGGGCGGCGCGACAGACCGATGCCGAGATGGCCGCCGCACTGAATACCCAAGGTTGGAAACCGGGTCATAGCGACACCTTTACCGCCCACAAAGTGCGGTGGATTCGTCGGGCCTATGGCATCACCAGCGGCTGCCCGTTGAAAACCGATGCCTGCCCCACGGGCCAGCGTGGCGATGGGCGCTACAGCACCCAAGCCGCCGCCCGGCTTCTCAATGTTCACGTCTCTACCCTCAACAAGTGGTGCCGAGCTGGGCGGTTGCCGAACATCCAAGCCACACCACGGGGTCCGCGCTGGATCACCCTGACGCCGCAAGCGATCAACCAACTCCAGCGGTCACCACAAGATGCTCACATCCTCTAAAATGAATCAACTCAAGTCCAATGACCCGCCAGGTCATCCCATTAGGCTCAACAGCAAGCGTGAAAGGTGCAGTATGAAACCTGAATCAGTAAACGCGGGGATGTCTACTTGCGGCAGTTGCTGATTCACGGCGCCCGCGCCGTGTTGCGCTGGGTCGAGCGCAAGGACGATCCGACGAACCGCTGGGCCCGGGGACTGAAAAGCCGTCGCCATACCAACGTCGCGGCGGTCGCGGCTGGCCAACAAAATCGCCCGGATCGCCTATGCGGTGATGACGATCGGTCAGCCCTATGAGGCGGCCAAAGGCGCCCTGGCTCCGATTTGAGTCAGCGGCTCAGCCCTGGACGATTCATCCACGACCCCGGTCACCACGATCACCCCAGTATTTTCCCACCACAAGTTGCGAAGAGTGAATCTCACGGTGATGGCATGAAAGGCAAGTTCTACATTCCCGAAAACCTGATTCGTACCAAAGCCGGCTCCGCCGAGACTGCGAGACTGATAAGGACGGGGATGCGCGCGAATTCCATCAGGGCACGAGGGCTGACGACAGCGCCTCAACACGATGCCGGATATATGGCCGCAACTTTTCCTTCAGCCAAACTGCGATTTCCTCTTGCATCGCGGGGCGGACCATATATGTAATTGAGACTACCCGCGAAGAGATACGACAAATCCAGGACGGGAAATGGCGCCCTTCGCTCCCAGCACCGCAACTTGATCTTCGGGCGCGATTAGTCCCTGTAGCTTTGAAGCGCCGCTATGCGGGCAACCGGAACACGCGCACCGAGTTCAGCAAACCTTGCGCAAATTCTACCAGCCGGTTCGTGTGGGCGGTAGTGTTATAGACTTGGAGTTTACACCAAGATCCCAAATTCATACCGATTGATAAAAAGGCCAATGATAATATCATGCATTTTGTTCAATTTAGAGAAACAGATAATCTTGCGCGCCAATCTTTTAATACGGGTCCGTAGGGTCAGATGTTTTCGCTCAATCTTTTGAGTGTTGGCTTTACCGACATGCTGTTGTTCGGGTGGCAAATGACGTTCATAAGCCCCCCAATCATCGGTATAAAATCGGCTAATTCCAAAAGGTTGTAGGAGTTCTCTTAATTTTAAGAACACTTCATCTTTCCGAGCGCCAAGCGTATAGGCGAGGATTTTCCCTGTTTTATGGTCTATGACATGCCATAACCAACGTTGATGTTCTTTACTCTGAACAGAACTCCACATTTCATCGATTTCAGCGGCATCGTCTTCAACCTGTTGAACATCAACGATAATTTCATTTGGATTCAAATGATTCAGTACCGTCAGATTCACTGATTCGAGACGAGATTCTGTTTTTTTAACTCATTAATCACTGTTGTAGGGCTGATTTTTAAAACTCTGGCCGTATCACGAATTCCACTACCATTGATCGCCATATCAACAATTTGCCTCTTTACGTCAGGTAAATATCCATTCTAATCATAGTCTAGAATAAATGAACTCATAGGGCACTCCGTGTTTTGACAAAGGTAGCGTTGTTTATCGTTCGCTGTTTTTCCACGTTTTGAGACTTGATCATGACCACACGCTGGGCAAAGAACAGGAATTAAAACCATTTTGAGACTCCTTATAAAATTATAGATTTTCAATCAAATTTCGATAAGGTATTATATAAACTCCAAGTCCAGAACACTACCCGCTTTGCCATTCTGATGATGAGCTTGGGGACGGGCCACCGGGCATTGCCTTGGGCTTGGGCGGTGGAAGCCGGCCCGGCGCATCTCGGTTTTACGACCCCGCAGGCCCTGTTGAAGCGGGTGCGCGCCTGGCTCCCGGCGGGGGTCGCGGTCTTGCTCTATGCGGATCGTTGTTATCCTTCCGTCGATTTATTCCAGTGGCTGGCGGCGCAGCCGGGTGGGCATTATCGGTTACGGTTGAAAGGGAATCTGAACGTCGATCTTGGATTTGGGGAGATCACAACGACGGGCGCATGGGCTCAGGGCCATTCAGAATGTTATTTATCCCATGGGTGGTTATTCAATGAAGGCGTACCCACGAACCTGGCCATTGGGCAGGGGCCGGGGCATCCGGAACCCGGGATCATCGCGATGAATGACCCGCCCCATCGCGCGACGGTGCACGATGATGTGTGTCGCTGGGGGATTGAGCCGATGTTTTCGGACTTCAAAAGTCGCGGTTTTCAACTGGAAGACACGCAGTTACAAGCCGCCGATCGGCTCGACCGGTTGCTGCTGATCATGGCGCTGGCCATGTACGGGTGTGTACGCATCGGCCAAGAAGACGCTCGCGACCATCCCACCCCGCTGGAAAAAAAAT
>JAGRHM010000503.1 GCA_020445005.1 Candidatus Competibacteraceae bacterium
ATGCCGGTCGAAGGCGAGTACAAACCGGCGACGGCGCGCACCGCCGGTTCCAGTCGGCGAATTTCCGCAGCGGTCAGCGGTTCCAGTGGAACGCCATTGGCTGTCGCCCGTTCCGCGTAACGGGTGAGTTGCGGCCGTTCCGCCTCATCGCAGGCAATCAACAGCTTGCCGATGCGGCGATGGGCGATGCTGCGCGCGGCGCAATAGCGATAGAGCCTTTCCTTTCCTTCCACGCACAACTGCGCTTTCAGCGAGCCAGGCGGATAGTAGATGCCCGCATGGATGACTTCGGAATTACGCGAGGAGGTTTGCGTCCCGAAGCGTTCGCACGCTTCCAGGATCAGGACTTCGTGGCCAGCGAGAGCTAGCTCCCGGGCAGTAGCCAAGCCGATGACGCCGGCGCCGATCACAACGGTATCGATGCGTTCCATGCGATGGGCTCACTTGCGGTTTCGATCAGGAACAGGGCGTGTAGGTATTTTTCCACAGTTTTCAAGTGGCCGGGTTCGATCGCTGATTTTGCAACCGGCGTTTTGAATCGCGCCAACAGGCGTTTCCCGGATAAATCGATAGGCGGATTGGCGAATCCCAGGCGGGGCGCGAGTTTCATGGGGATGAGCGGCAAGAAAGGCAAGAATTTCTTAATGACAGGGTTAAGAGAAATCCAGGTTTCCTGTTCAGCCTTGAAGCTTTTCCAGGCCCAGCGCCTGGGCGCATCCTCCTTGCGGCCTGCAAACAGGATGAAATTGGTGGTCAGCGTTCGGGCGATTTCCAAATTTCTCAGGCGAGCGATCTCGGTGTCAAGGTCGGGCAACGCGCTGGGATGAATGAACCCTAGCGGCTCCAGATTAGCCTGGTCCAGTTTAGCCAGCAGTTCCATCAAGAGATAGGTTTTCGCATACGGATGCAGGAACAGATCGGCGAGGCCGGAATCGAAAGCAGCTTCAGGCGCGGCGTCCACGCACTCCCGAAAGCGGCTGCCAGGTCGGGCTTTTCGACATAGCGTTCTGATTTCGCGCACGTTCTGAATTTCCAGAAGGCGCAGCGCCCGGCGCACGGCCTGAATCGATCGGCGTGCGCAACGGCTGTAAACCATGATTCGGGCGAAAGCGCCCGGTTTCAGCAGGGCGTGCAGGGTGCGCAGAGCAGCGAGGTCATCGGGGATATGGTGAATAACTCCGTAGCAGTCGATGAAGTGAAACGCCTGTTCCCCAAACTGTTCAGTCGCTCTGGTCAAATCGCCTCCGATGAAATCCACATTGAAATGCAGGCGCAGCCAGGTATGTTGCCTGGCCCGGTCAAGATTCGCGGCGGATAGATCGAGGGCGGTGATAGGCGTTTTCCAGTTGGCGACGGCGGTTGGATAAGGAGAAAAGCTGCCGCAACCAGCCAGGAGAATGCGCCCCTCATGAGGATCAAGTCGTTCGCCGTTGAACCGTGCCCAGAGCGCTTCCAGGTTCAGCGCATAAGTATCGCAACCCCGGACCGAGGCCAGGCGGGGGAAATCGGGGTAGACATATTTTTCGTAGTGCGCCTTGACGAGCGTGAGCGCCGCTGAAATGTTGCGCATCGGCGTTTCCTGTGTAAACGATAGCGTCAATTCTTCTGCGCCATGCAGTAGCCATTGCAATCCGTTGCGGTAAGGGCCGGCGAAACCTACCATAAATGATCACAAATAACCGCTATCATGGAAAAATTTATACGAGGAAAAATGAGGTCGTTGTGCTATCGTGTCACGTAGAGACCGCAGAATGACGATGAAGTAGCCGATTTCTCAATGTGATCCAATTCAGGAGAGGCTTAATCATGGCCATTGAAATCCCCCGTCCCCCGCTCAAGGGCAAGAAGGCGCTGGTCGCCGGGATCGCCAACGAGCATTCCATCGCTTACGGCTGCGCTAGGGCGTTTCGCGAGTTAGGAGCAGAGTTGGCGATTACCTATCTAAATGAAAAATCGAAACAATATGTCGAACCTTTGGCCCAGCAACTGGAAGCGCCAATCTTTATGCCACTCGATGTGAGCCAACCCGGTCAACTGGAAGCGGTGTTTGCAGCAATCACCCAGCAATGGGGTCATCTTGACATCCTGGTGCATTCCATTGCTTTCGCGCCCAAGGATGATCTGCATGGCGGACTACTCAACTGCTCAGCAGAAGGATTTGCCAAAGCGATTGATATATCGTGTCATTCCTTCATCCGCATGGCCAAGCTAGCGGCCCCGCTGATGACCGAAGGCGGCGCGATGTTCGCCATGAGCTACCACGGCGCTGCTGAAGTGGTGCCCAACTACAATGTGATGGGGCCGGTAAAAGCCGCGCTGGAATCGTCCTGCCGTTACCTGGCTTATGAACTGGGCCGACAAGGCATCCGGGTCCACGCCATTTCGCCCGGACCGCTTAAAACCCGCGCCGCCTCGGGACTCAAGGATTTCGATTTGCTGCTGAACGAGGCGGTGGAGCGAGCGCCGATCGGCGAACTGGTAGACATCATGGATGTGGGTTTCACCTGCGCCTATCTGGCCACGCCCTACGCTCGGCGACTGACCGGTAGCACGGTGTATGTCGATGGCGGCGTGAATATCATGGCGTAAGTAGCACCGCGCCAGGTCACGATGTAGTGATCCAGTTGTTCCGGGGTTAGCGTCAACATAAAGAGGTTCTTGAACAGTAAGGTGAAAAGCCATGCGCGGCAAGCAAGTCAATGCTGGTCAGAGTCGCCTGTCAGGTAGAGTAGTTCCCCGGTAGTGAAAGGCGCTAGCGATTGTAGCGGTCGTGGCGATCAGGCGGAAAAATGGGCTGATCTGTGACGCCGAACAAGGTGCTGCGCTGCTGTACCAATGGCAATTCCGCTACACTCCATTGCCGCTGATGATTCTTGTCGCTAACATAGCGTGAGCTTACTGCGCTTCGTCCGTCGCTCCCTTCATGATGTACCTATAGAGTCCCCGACATGAAACCAACCCACGCTTCCAGTAGTTCGTAGCGCGTAGTTGCACCCGATGCCCGTACTCAGCAGTGTACAGTGGCCACTGCCGGCCTCGATCCGTAGGATTCCCCCCAAGACTTCTTCCTCCAGGCCCACCGCCTGGCCCCGCACCAGCGCTTGCACGAATCCGCCCAGCAAAACCAGTCCGCCAAAGCCGGTGACCGCCAGCGCCTGTGTGCGCCGTTGCGCGCCTCGCTGCGTTCTCCCCAGCAGCTGATCAGCAGGAACGAGGACAGACTGGTCAATTCCCAGAACATCAGCAACTGAATAATATTCTCGGAGAGCGCCACGCCCAGCATGGAACCCATGAACAGCAGCAAAAAAGCGTAAAAGCACCCCGTGCAATCGTTCAGGGACAGAATAATAGCGAGCGTAGACAATGACCAGCAGACCGATGAGGAGGATCAGCAGCGCGAATAGCAAACCCAGCCCGTCCAGACGAAACGCCAGATCAAGACCGGCATCCGGCAGCCAGGCGAAGCGTTGGATCACGGTTTTCCCGGCAAAGGGCTTAGGCGCCAGCGGCAATAACCACGCCAGGGCCGCCAGAGTGACCGCGCCGGAGGCCCTGGCGGTGTACAAGCGGCCCCGCCGGGCAACCCCGGCGACTAACGCTGCACCGAGAAAAGGTGTCAGAATGACGAGTAACAAGCTCACAGCAATGGGCTTCCTTCGTCGTAACCGTTTGCTCCCTTCACCCGCGCGTCAATCCCCGCAATTCACGCAAGGCCACCGACACCATGGGCATATCGAGACCGCCGCTTTGCCGCAGTTCAGCCACGACCTGGACATAACGCTCGAACTGGGTGTGATGCGCGGTTTCCCATGCCGAAATCAGCGTTCCCGCGCCATAGCCGGGTGGACATTCGGCAAACACCCCCGCAGTCAACTCGGCGACGATGCCCGACAAATCATCGCGCAAGGCGTCGCGCGCCAGCATCTGCCAATGACTTTCTATGGGCAGTTGGCGAATCTGTTGACTGAGCCACAGCAGATCAAGTTGGCTGACCAGTTCAAAATAAATGGACGCCACTTCGTCAACCCGCCGGTCGACGTGCCGGGCAATCTCGGCAATGTCCAGCGCCGAATAAAGCGGCAGCAGACTGACTACCCGCCGGGCCAGCGGCTCCGGTGCGCCCGCTTGCACATAATCGGTCGCCGCATCGTCAAAAGCGCCGCGCTCGGCGCCCTGGAACAGGCGATCGAGCGTTGCTGACAAGCCGGTGATCGCGTCACTGAATAAAGCGACGGTTGACGCCAGATCATTCAGATAGTTCGGTCGGCGCAGGAACCAACGCACGCTGCGCGCCGCCAGGCGGATGATTTCGGCGAACAACGCATTTTGAATCGCCGCGGGTACGGACGTGTCCAGCGCCTCAATATCCTGCCATAGCTCCGCAAGGCCATAGGCATCACGGGTCACCACATAGGCTTTCAGCACTTGCCCGGCGGTTGCGCCGGTTTCCTCAGCCAGACGGAAGGCGAACGTGCTGCCCACTCGGTTAATCATCTCATTGATAACACAGGTCGCGATGATTTCCCGCCGCAGGGGATGCCGCGCAATTACCGCTGGAAAGCGTTCACGGACCAGCGTCGGGAAATAGCTTTCCAATACTGCGCCCACCAACGGATTTTCCGGGGCATCGGAGGCCACGACCGCATCGTAAAGATCCAGCTTACTGTAGGCGAGCAGCACCGACAGCTCCGGAAGGGTCAGACCCTGTCCCGCCGCAC
>JAGRHM010000504.1 GCA_020445005.1 Candidatus Competibacteraceae bacterium
TGAACTCTTGTCGTACCGGGTATCGCCTCTTTACTGGCAAGAACAACCCCTCCTGGAAAAGTTGTTCCCCAGTTGGCCCGAGATTCATCACGGAAGTTAAGAGGCGCTACCTATCACCCATCCATCAGCTTCAGCGTAATCGTGGCATTAGGCGCGCCGTACAGCAGTAGATAAGCGCCTGCTGAAGGGGTGCTGGCGTTGCCGTCACCGACACCGGCAGCCAGTAACTTCAAATCGGCATCGTACAGCTTCCACGCCTGAACTCCAGTGATCGTTATTGAACCTGGCGCGGGTATCTTGCGCCACTCCGCGAGACCCTCGTCGCCAATGCTCACGACGCTGTCGCCGATGGGAAGCGCGGGCACGCCGGCCTGTGGGCGAAACAGCGCACTGCCATAGCGCACCCACTCTTCGCCATCACGGGTCTCGATGACCACGTCGTGCATATCGCGCCCGAAATTGACCGGGATTTTCAGAAACATCCGCGCCTGCGTGTCGCTATGGGCGGGATCGACAATTTGCGAGGTCTCTAGCACGGTCGACGTAGCGAACAGGTAGCCGGGCAGACTCTCCAGCGCATCAAGGGTCAAGCGGGGTGGTAATCCCTGTACCAGGGGGACGGATTGCGCATCCTCATTGACCGCTAGCCAGGATTGACCGGCGCGCGCCTGCCAGACCGCCGACAATGAACCCGCCGGCTGGACCTGCTGACCAAAGGGAGTCTCCGATAGATAGTGGCCCAAGCCACCGGGCCGACGTGCCGCCAGGTAGCGTCGCCCATCGGCGACGAACGTCCAATATGACGCCAGCGGCTGAGCATCGCTGGAGAAAGTTCCATCAGTGCGCCGCTTCAGACTCTCGGCGCCCTCGGTCCAGACGCCGTTGCTGTATGTCGCCATCCGCAAGGTCCGGTCGGGCGCGGCGACCATTCGAATCAATGCGCCGTATTGCGCGTAATCGCCGACCATATCCGCCAAATCGGCGTCGGTTGCCGGCTGTTCGGGCGATGGCGTATCGGGCAATGGCGTTGGAACGGCAGGAATGTTGCCGCGTTCAGCCAGTGCATGGAGCATAATCCGTTCGGCCAGAGCACTCGGGTTAAACTGGATGGACGCGCCCGTCACCATGACTGCCAGCCGTTCCTCCGGCGCAACGAAGAAATCCGAAGCATAGGTCAAGGTTCCTCCATTCTTGTGCCAGGCGGTCACGCCGACGGCGGCGAGTCCGGGTTGCGCTACGCCGTCCCACCCCAACCCCCAATGCGCGGCATTGGGCAGAGGGTTAAAAGGGAGTTGTTGCGTTTGGTCGCGGCCCATCTCGGCGACTGCCGCTTCGGACAGGATGCGCGCGCCGCCATATTGGCCGCCGTTCATGAACATCATCGCCAGACGCGCCATATCGCTGGGTGTTGAATACAAACCGCCGGTAGCGTAGCCGTTCATGTATTCCTGGGAGTCAGGCTGGCCCTTGACGTAGCCCGGCGCGAAGGATTCCTCTGGAAAGGGCTCCAGCGGAAAGCGGCTGTGAGTCATGCCCAGCGGCGCGAGAATTTCATCGTGGACGAACTCGGCATAGGGTCGGCCGGATATCGCCGCCACCAGGGTCTCAAGTGTGGTCAAACAGTCATTGCAATACACCGCCATTTCGCCTGGCAAATGCTTGAGGCGTTGGCTTGTCAGGGCCTGCTGGACTTGCGCGGCGTAGTTTAGTATTGGGATGTAAGTAAATGAATTGCGATAATCCGTGCCACCGAAGCCAGCCGAATGGTTGAGCAACATGCGCACGGTGATTTGTGGATATTCCGGCGCCGCCATGCGGAAATCGGGCAGGTACGTCACGAGGAGCGCGTCGAGATCGATCAAACCCTGATCGACCAGTTTCATGATAGCGATGGCGGCGAAGACCTTGCTGACCGAGCCAATGCCGTACATCGTGGTCAGACGGGGAGCAGTTTTTTCCGCTTTGTCAACATAACCGAACGTTTCGCTCCAGACGATGCGCTCGCCGTCGATCAGTGCGACCGAAGCCGAAGGCGTGTCGGTATCCCGGAGTCTTTGTTCGATCGCGGCGCGACCATCGGCGATGGTCGCGGTATAAGTGAGCGGCGCGGGTGGATCATCGCTATCATTGCAGCCAGGCAAAATCGCCAGTACGCACAGAACAATCAGAGTTTTCAAAAACTCATGTCGATTCATACGGTTTTCCAAGTTAAAATGAACCTGAGTATAGTCTAATTGGTTCCTGGGCCAATCGATATCGGATTGGATGGCGAACAAGTAGCATTATTTACCGGCAACCCGGGTTCTATTATTCACAGCTAACCGGATACCGCGCCGATAGGGGGAACCGCTTTCGCACGGCTGTATCCGTATGCGTA
>JAGRHM010000505.1 GCA_020445005.1 Candidatus Competibacteraceae bacterium
CAAACCTTCCCGTCGCTGCTGGAATCGTACATCAACACGGGTCAGGTGTATTACGTGATAAAAGATTTCCCACTGACGTCCATTCATCCGCAGGCGTTTTTGGCGTCGCAGGCGGCGTGGTTACTGATGGCGTTGGTGGTGCGGATCTCCTCGCTCTCGGCGCTCACCGCAGCGGTGGTGACACCGGTCTGTGGTTGGTGGTTCGACTTGCCTCTCCCGCAAAATGGGGTCATTTTGGTCATGGTGCTGTTGCTGGTCTGGCGGCATCGCTCCAATATCCAAAATCTGCTGGCCGGCGCCGAGGACAAGATTGGCACGGATCGGCCCGAAGAATGAGCATCGAAGACGAAAGACCCTGCAAGCGCCGCAAACCGCGCCCGTTTTGCCGGAAGATCGTTTATTGTAGCCAACCCGCAAGCAACACATTCCCCACATCCTGGGAAAAACCTTTATAATTTTAATTTTTAATTTCAGTTCGATTCCTTTCTCCAATCATGCCATCCAGGTATTCACCTTCGTGAACAAAAAATCCAGCTACACGCGCGAGGAACTGCTGTCCTGCGCCCGGGGCGAGTTGTTTGGCCCTGGCAACGCTCAATTGCCGCTACCGAACATGTTGATGGTGGACCGCATCATCCACATCGCCTCGGAAGGAGGCCAGTATGGTAAGGGTGAAATCGTCGCGGAACTGGATATTCATCCCGACTTGTGGTTCTTTGGTTGCCACTTTATCGGCGATCCGGTCATGCCGGGCTGCCTGGGACTGGACGCCATGTGGCAATTAGTCGGATTTTTCCTCGGATGGATGGGGGGGCAGGGACGCGGACGAGCACTCGGTTGCGGGGAAGTGAAATTCACCGGTCAGGTACGCCCCGAGGCCAGGAAACTCACCTATCACATCCAAATGAAGCGGGTCATTTTGCGTAAACTGGTCATGGGCATTGCCGACGCGACCCTTGAGGTCGACGGTCGGACGATCTATACCGGCAAGGACCTGCGAGTCGGATTGTTCACCTCAACTGACGGCTTTTGAGGGGGTCACTCATGAGACGGGTCGTGATCACCGGTATCGGTATCGTATCCAGCATTGGCAACGATCGCTGGGAAGTCTTGGAATCGCTGCGGCAGGGCCGCAGTGGTCTGGAATTCGCTGAAGACTATCAGGAGCGAGGACTGCGCTCCCATGTGCGCGGGGCATTGCATGTCGATTTAGCAGCGCTAATCGACCGCAAAGTGCTGCGATTCATGGGGGATGCGGCGGCGTACAACTATGTCGCGATGCGCGAGGCCATCGCCGATGCGAAGTTGCCTGAAGAAATCGTGTCGAATCCGCGCACTGGCTTAATCACCGGCAGCGGCGGCGGCAGTCCTCAACATATTGTCGATGCGGCGGACTTGTTGCGTAACAAAGGACTAAAAAAGGTGGGACCCTACATGGTGCCGCGCACCATGTGCAGCACAACGACCGCCTGTCTGGCGACGCCCTTCAAGATCAAAGGCGCAAATTACAGCATCAGTTCCGCCTGCGCTACCAGCGCTCACTGCATAGGCCACGGCGCCGAGTTGATTCAGTGGAATAAACAGGATGTCGTATTCGCCGGCGGCGGCGAGGAATTGCACTGGAGCCTGACGCATCTCTTCGATGCGATGGGCGCTTTGTCCACCAAATACAATGCCGCGCCCCAGACCGCCTCTCGACCTTACGACGCCAACCGGGATGGCTTTGTTATTTCCGGCGGTGGCGGTCTCGTCGTATTGGAGGAACTGGAACATGCCCGTCAGCGCGGCGCGCACATCTACGCGGAGTTGATTGGCTATGGCGCGACTTCGGATGGTCACGATATGGTGCAACCCTCCGGCGAAGGCGCGTTGCGCTGTATGCAACAGGCGCTGGAGGGAGTCAGCGAGCCGGTGGACTACATCAATACCCACGGCACCAGCAC
>JAGRHM010000506.1 GCA_020445005.1 Candidatus Competibacteraceae bacterium
TGGGATTGCTCGCGCCAGGTCCGGCTAAAGGTATTGGACCCCAAAGGGCACCTTACTGGCGCGGTGACCCAACAATTGGCTTACCCGGCCAATGATGCCGAGGGGAACGACGATACACACACTGACGATGAAGATAATAACCCTTACGATAACCCCCATTTCAGCGTGGTGCTTCCCTTTAGCAGGACATCGGTGACCGTAGATTTGCGTGACAAGCTTACCAGTGAGGATAAGCCAGGTTTCCAATTACCCCACGCGCTAGGCGCTAATGGGGATACGGTCGAGTTGCGGGCGCATTTTCGTGAGTTCACCCGAATTCAATTGGGCACGACCTGGCATCGCATTTCCGACTGGTTCCTGTGGCGGGCGCATATGAAAATCAAACGGACTGCAGGCAAATGGGCCAACGACGGCAGCTCCACAGCGCCCGATAATGCCGGCTTCTGAGCCAATCACCGGGCTACCGCTTTATTCCACCCCAGCGCCTACGTGAACGACCATGCTCTTGTCTTCCCGAACCGTTCTTGTTGCCCTTTTCGTCATGCTTGCAGGAGTTGCTATGAGCGCAGAACTGACACAACCCATTTTAAGTGAAGATTATCCAACGGCTGAGGCCGCCCTGAACACCGCGCTCGCCCGGAAGGATATTCCCGTCCTTGAGGCGGCGCTGGGCCAACGCTCCTACCTGCTGAAGACCCGCGCCGCTGCGGCGCTGGGAACGGTGGGCCAGGTCGGCAGCGTCCCGAAACTGCGCGATTGCCTGGCGAAACACAAGATACTGATCTTCGGGGGCACCGAGCAGCAACTGGATCATGCCCAGTTGGTGCATACGCTGGTCGAAGCGCTGGAGAAACTGACCGGCCAGGATTTCGGCCCGGTGAATCCCGATAGCATCGAAGCGATCGAAGCCGTTATCGTGCAGGTCGATCGTTGGCTGACCACGCATTAAATGAAAATCTTTTACAGGCGGCTTAGCATGAGTTTGCGCGCAACATGTTGGGATTCAGGCGCTCGTGTTCAGGCCAGCCTGCTCATCCAGTTTGAAAAACTCAACCAATTGCTCAAGTTCGTGCGCTTGTGCGCCCATGCGCTGACTCGCGGCAGCCGTTTGTTCAGCCAGCGCCGCGTTCTGCTGCGTGACCTGATCCATCTGCAAAATGGCCTTGTTAATCTGCTCGATGCCGCTGGCCTGTTCACTCGCGGAAGCCGCCATTTCGGCGACAATATCGCTGACTTTCTTGACTGTCGCGACAATCTCCTGAAGGGTCTGGCCGGATTGTTTCACCAGTTTGCCGCCGTCTTCGACCTCAGCGACGCTATCAGTGATCAGCCCTTTGATTTCTTTAGCGGCATCGGCGCTACGCTGGGCAAGCTTGCGCACCTCGCCAGCGACAACGGCGAATCCTCGACCTTGTTCGCCGGCGCGGGCGGCCTCGACAGCAGCATTTAAAGCGAGCAGGTTGGTTTGAAACGCGATCTCATCGATGACGCTGATGATGTCGGCGATTCTGCGGCTGCTCTGATGAATGGCGTTCATGGCAGCTACGGTTTGTTCGACCACTGCTCCGCTTTGTCCAGCCTGTGCGCGCGCTGCGCTGGCCAATTGGTTGGCCTGTCCGGCGTTATCGGCGCTGTGTTTAACGGCGCTGGTCAATTCCATCATCGATGAAGCGGTTTCTTCCAGAGTCGATGCTTGTTCTTCGGTACGTTGCGCCAAGTCGGCGCTGCCTTGGGCGATTTCGCTAGCGGTGCTGTTAACAGTATGGGTCGCTTGGTTGATGTTGCTGACGATCCGCGTGAGTTCGGCGTTCATGGTCTGCATGGCTTGCAGCAATTGCCCGATTTCGTTTTGGGAAGTCGCTTGGATCGCCATTGTTAGATCACCCGTCGCAACGCGCTTTGAGATAACAACCGCATTAGTCAGCGACCGCAGAATAGTTCGAATCATCCAACCCGCCATCAGTAGCACGCTTACGAAGCCAATACAGATTATGCTGATAATGATGATCTGCCTTTTGAGGGCGTGAACGTGCTGATCACTAGCGAGGTTGACGCGCTGCTGGGTAGCGGCGAGAAAGTTATCCACCTGTTCGGCTAATTTTTCTGCAACCGCATCGAATTCCCCCATCAGTTGATTGCCGCCTGCAGGGCCTTGTTCGACGTAGGCATGAGCCATGCGCTGGCCTGTGTTGTAGTAGGCATCGAAGCTTGGCGACATCGCCTGGTAACGTTGTTGGTTCGAGCTATCGAGCGCCTGCAATTCCTGAAGCAGATTTCGGAATAAGCGCGCAGCGTCTTCCGCTTCTGTGAAGCCATCATCTAACCCATCCAGACCCCGTGTGGCGCTGATATCGGTCAGCCACTGCTGCACTTGCACTACAGCCAACTTAAGCTGATGAGCTTTATTCAAAATCGCCATATCCACAGTAGCTAAACGATGCATATCTGACTTGATGGTTGTCGTGCTTAACAGCATTAAACTTGCTCCACCGAACAAAACCAGCGTCAAGACGGCGCCCAATAGCAGAAATTGGGTTTTCAAACTGATAGTTATAAAAGTTTTTTTCATTTTGTCGCCATTTAGTACTATTGCCAACCAATAACAAGGAACCTTCTACCCTAGATGGGAGAATTATGGAAGCTTGCGTGGCGTCGTGCGGGGGTGTAGCCAGGCATTCGGTTGTTGCCGAAGCGTCCGAACCTTGCTGGCTTCATGATCCCAGAACGCCGGGTGCAAGGTCGGCATATCGTTGTACAGATCGAGCGCTTCATGAATACGTCGCCGATCAGGCCCCAGACTGCCCAGTTGGCTGATTGGACACAGCGTAATCGGGATCGCCTTTTGCCCCGGCCACTGCACGACTCCTGTTGCAGCGCCAGAAACGCCTTGACCGGGCCGCTACGGGCGAACAGCACCCCTTGCCAGTTCTGCACGCCGGTCGCCGCCGGCAGATGGAACACTTCGCCGACGCTGCCGGACGCCGTGCTGATGATGCCTTCCGTCAACGTCTTCAACCGTTCCGCCAGATCGAGCGCCTCGTATAACCGACTGGGATTGCGCCATAAATTGACATAGGCGGTCGACGCCAGCGTTTCCTGGCCATGCTGTTTCTTGCGGGCGATGAACAGCAATTCCGACAGTTGCGCCGGATGGCCGAAATCGCGGTCCCACGTCCGGCTCAGGGTCAGCTTGAGCAACAGCGTCGCCGCCGCCACCGAGGTGTAATACGTCCCCAGATACTTGGCGTGATGCAACAGCCAGTGGTAAATCCGCCCCATCAGATCATGACGCAGCGCCGACTGCTGGGCGCAAATG
>JAGRHM010000507.1 GCA_020445005.1 Candidatus Competibacteraceae bacterium
CGCCGGGACCATGACAGGCTTCACAGGAGACATTGATTTCCGACCAGGTGGTGTGAAAGCGCCTGGCTTGGGGATCATAATTCTTGTGCAGATTTGTCGAATGGCATTCCGCGCACATGTAATTCCAGTTTTGCTGCAAGCCAGTCCAGTGCAGCGGATCACGAGGCGTGATGTTCTGGTCGGGATAGAGATGAAACCAGCGTTGTCCGCCTTGTTCCTGCGGACGGGAATCCCAGGCGATGCCGAGCATCTGGTAGCGGCCGTCAGGGAAGCCGATCAGGTATTGCTGCAAAGGGGTGAAACCGAAGGTGTAGGCAATTTCATAATCTCGCAATGCGCCATCGGGTCCGTCGGTGCGCACCATGAATTGCCCCTTCTGACGGAAAAAGGTCGAGGTCACCCCCTCGTAGGTAAAGGTTGCGTTGTTGAAATCGCCCAGCACGGTTTTTTCATTGGCGGGCTCCATCGACCGGGCATGATGCGAACCTTGCCAGCTTTCATATTCATGCTGATGGCATTCGGCGCAGGTTTGCGCGCCGATGTAACCGCCGCCAGGTGCGACCAGCGGGTGGCGCTCCGGCAAGGGTTCCGCCGGTTCGGTTTCGGCATACGCGGGGAAAAGCATCAGCCTCCCAGGGCCAAGGAGGACAACGATGAGTGTAGCAATCCGCCAAAATCCAAAATGTTTTTTCATCTCAGGAGATTGTTTGCTTTGGCAAATTCCGGGAATGATGTCCCTCCGCTTGCAAAGTTAAAAGCGGTGACTGTAGTTGGCGGTAAAGAAATACAACCTTGACGTGTCGTAATTGCCGCTGAGCAAAATATTCGGCACGCTGGATTTCTCCATTTGGAGATATTCGAAGGCCGCACCCAGACTGGAATTCTTATCGAGTTGGTATTGTGCGCCGACGCCAAAGCGCCATGCGTCCCCGGAAGGCATGGTGAGGGAAGTGTTGTCCTGATTCTTATAGAAGCTGGAATCATAGGCCATTCCGCTATTAAGGCGCAGGTTTTCGTTAACCTGATGCTGCACCCCGAACGCGACATGCCAAGTGTCTCGTATACGATTACTTCCTGGAATTTCCCGATTGGCGGCAAAAATCGCGTTGTCGTTGTAAACGCTCCAGTCTTGCCAGCCTATATTCGTCAGGATCGCCCAGCCGGGGTCGATCTGATGAAACAGGCTAATCATCAATTGTTGGGGCGTATTCACCATGCCCTCAAGAGGCAGCGCAAAAGTTCGAGTGACCGTTAAATCCGGATGACTCGGAATCGCATAGGTGAACGTAACGTCCGTAGAAACCTGATAGTCATAATCAGTCTTACTGGTGTAGGTGAGACCAATGCGCGTCGTCGGGCTAGGTTCGTACAACACACCAATCTTACCGTTGATAGCCCAGTCGTGATCATCGAGCTTTTGTTCGCCGCTGGCGCTGTCGCGCTTGAGCGAGAACAGTCCATAATTGATACCGATTCCCAAACCCAGTGACCACTGATCGTTGAAACGGTAAGCCACGGTCGGCTGCGTCGTCAAGGCAATCAGCGTACTGTCCTTGATCAGTTGGCTGCCAGCCCAATCGCCGAACTGCAAACCGAGGCCAAAGTTGCCGTAGAGGCCCACACCGAGTTTAAGGCGCTCGTTGAGGCTATGGCTGTAAAAGGCGCTGAGACCCGGAAACCAACCGACGACATTACCCGGACTGTTGCCTTGCAGCGCGCCTGCGCCGTCCAACTGATAATCCACATCGCCATACAGCGCCTGTGCGCCAAAGGTGAGTTGGTTCCCGTCGAGCCGGGTCATGCCGGCCGGATTGAACGCGATGGTCGAAGCGTCCTGTGCGCGAGCAGCAGCGCCCGCCGCCGCCAATCCGACATCTTCAGTGCCAATTTCGTATAGATACAGACCACTCGCACTGGCATTGGCGCTCAACGCGGCGACTGTTATGACGAAACCCAGTTTACCAACTTTCATGTAAATTCCTTGTCTCTTCGCCAAGCGCTGCTCTCTGAATCAATTTAAGAATTGCATGTTAAAGCCCAAGAATACCTGCCACTCTGGCTGCCCTGGTCCATCGTCCGCAACAGAAAACTGAGGCTCCACAAAAATGTTATAAACGGTTTTACCCTCTTTGATGACTTGGCCAATGCCGACCCCCAGCGGCACACTGTAATCGTCGGTTTTCAGGTTATAGGCCCAGATCGGTGCGGCGCGCAGGTAAGTTCCACCGCCGAGCTGATAAAAGGCAAACGGCTGAAACGCCAAGATATTGACATCTTTCCTATCCTTGTCGCCAGCAAAACTCGCCTGCCAGGTCAACAGGTAACCATATTGAAATTTGGGTGAACTCGCGTTGAACAGCACATTTGCAAAACCGGCCGACCACTTTCCACTGCCTAATTCATCTCGGCTTGCAGTAGGCGCCGTCATTTGTGGACCAAAACCAAAGCTGATAGCCGGATTGCCCGTATCGATTAAGTAAGCGGCAAACACATTAAAATCACCGATACCGGTTTTCTTATCGCCGTTTGGGGACGTGGGGAAGGTGTTAACCGGCAATGAAGCCCGCAATAGCCAGTGAGTGGCTGACACAGAAAACGGTTTGGCAAAACGAAACCAAACTTGATTAGCTGAATCGTCTGATTCAGTCAGATCACCGATGTAATAATCTTGAATATTGAAAGCCGTCATATTGGCCAATGGATTATTGGCTTGGGCCGCCGCTACATTCGAGTCATCCTGAGCAAGCGCTTCACCCTCTAACAAAAGAGCGAATGCTGCTATTTTAAAAAGCACGCTTATCGTTTTGGCGCTCATAAGCTTTCCTGTGTCAAGTCTGGACACCGTCGCTGGAGCCGCCAGCCGTGTTACAACTGGCGGCTCCAGTCGAGGATATCGCTGGACTATTCCATTGTGACCTTAATACCGCTGGCCGATCCCACATTTAGTTGCAAACCCTGAGTGCGCGACTCCAGACGCATGATCACACCATATTCATTTTTGAGCCGCAATCCACCCACGCCGCCGCCTAACGCAATGCCTACATCCAGTTTGGTGTAGGTGCCGGGAAATTTCGAGATATCCTGCAAGTCATACACTTCGCCGGCAGCGCTCATCTTGGAAACGCCTACATTAGCGCCCGCCGTCAGGCCGCCGATTTTGAAGGGATGTTCCTTGCCATGAAATGTGAGTACGCCGCCGCCAACGCTGCCGCCCAGAATGAAGGCGAATTGCGTTTCGTCGATTGTGACAGATCCAGACGGTTTTTTGGCGTCCGCCGCCAATGCCAGTCCCCCTGCCAGAAGCAGGGTGCTCAGCACGACGGAACCGGTGATTTTGCGAATATTCTTCATCATCTTATTTCTCCTTCAGTTAAAGTGCGCCTGGAGTTTGAAACCCAGAGGGAACAGTTTAGTCTTGACTCTTTCACCTCATGGCTCGAAGGCGAAGACTCTTTTCCAGTCATCCTTCATGCTAATGACGACCCAGCCCTTCTTTTTGGCTTCGTCCATCAATGACGGAGGAAAAGCGCCGAACTTGGTGTCTGGCAGTCCGTTGGCCGGGCCATAGGCGTATTCGCGCTTGGCGTCATCATGAAACACCAGCATCATCAGCCGCGCGCCGCTACCCGCGCCGGTCCACTCCAGCATTTCACGGTCTCCGGCCGAATTGCCGAACGCCGCGATAGGCCGCCTGCCGATGAACTTGTTGATACCAACCGGTTTGCCGGTCTTGTCGTCGATGAAATCAACTTCCGGCAAACGCATCAGCATCGGCTTGCCGTCTTTGACTTCGTATTGGGTCTTGATGGTTGAACCCACGACTTGCTCAGGGGGAATCCCATAAGCTGCCTCAGTCATCGGCCGCATGAACTCGACGCCGCCACCGGAAACGATGTAGGTTTTGAAACCGTTGGCGCGCAAGTACGCCAGGAGTTCGAGCATGGGTTGATAGGCCAACTCGGTATAGGACCGCTTGAAGCGCGGATCGCGCGCCTTAGCAAACCAGTCGGTCACGGTCGCCTCAAACTCGGCGGTGCTCATGCCGGTGTGCGAAGCCATGACTAATTCAACCAGTCCCTTCTCACCCGCCGCCGCCAGCGCCTCAAGATCATTGTCGAGCACCGCCTTGAAGGGTTGTGTAGTCTTCCACTTCGGGTGTTGAGGGGCCAGTGCCTTGATGCGGCCCAGGGCAAAGGCGAGTTGGGTGTACATCGGATGCTCCGTCCACAGCGTGCCATCATTGTCAAACGTAGCAATACGCTCCGCAGGAGGCGCAAACTCTGGACTCGATTTGTCAGTGGTCTTTTGCACGAATTTGAGGATCGCCTGTTTGGCAGGGCCACTATTCCATGAAGGCAGTGGATCGGCCTCGGCAGCAAGGATTCGACTACTGAAAGCGAAACTCATAGCCAGCGCCAGTACGCAAGCTAAAAAGATGCGTCGATGGAATCTCATAGCACACAGCTTCCTAAAAACATCGGGAGGGAAATGATCCGTAGCGGACGCCCTGGTTCAGAGCGCCCGCTACGCGATTTCAGAACAGATTCTTCGCCAGGAGGATCAATTACCTGTGGGCAGCGGAATGTCGACGCCTTCCTTGTTCAACTGCTCCCGAACCCACTGGAATCTCTGGTAGCTCGTGAGCGTAATCGGACCGGAATAGCTTTCGCTTTGCAGCTTGCGCGGCGGGTACTGTACGTAAGTCTTCATCAAATCCTTGATTGCCTGGCTGATGGTGACCATCGTCCAGGTGCGCTCGGTGTAGTTGTTCATGAAGATGTCGTAGCGCTCTTGTGGGTCCTGCCACAGATCGAAGACTTGGGGTACGGTCGCGACGTACTTCTCCGCACCCTTCCATCCCTGGTTGGAATCCACCGCCAGGCCGCCCGTGGGCTGCCCGTCGTCGCCGCGCAGGTTGAACACCGCCTTGAGATGGCCGACGCGCATCGCGCCGGGGCTGAGCTCGTTCTCGGTGAAGAAGAACCAGCTGTCGCGCTGATAGCCGTCGGTGCCGAACCAGACCGGGGTCATGTCGTAGCTGTCGA
>JAGRHM010000508.1 GCA_020445005.1 Candidatus Competibacteraceae bacterium
GCCAGCATCATCACCTGCATGGCGAATAGTCCGGCCACGGCCAGACGCCGCAAGGCGATCCCACGTTCGCGCTTTTGCAGAACTTCCTGGCGACCGGGATCGAAGGGATGGGCGATATAGCCAATGGCAGCGATGGCGGCGAGAATCTCGCTGAGTTTGATTTGCCGTTCATCCCAGCGCACCCGCGCCCGGTGGGTGGAATAATTGACCCGGAATTCCAAGACACCGGGCAGCGTGTTCACATGCCGCTCATTCAGCCAGACACAGGCAGCGCAAACGATGCCTTCCAGGATCAGGGCCGCCTCACGAACCTGTTCGCTTTCGACCCGAACAAAGCTCTTTTGCAAATCGGCTCGGTCGTAGAGTTCCAGACCGCGCAACTGCTCGGGAATCAGGTCCTCAGCCCGCTGGGAACGCGTGGTGCGATGCCGGTAGAAATCAGTCAATCCAGCAGCGACAATCGCTTCGGCCACAGCTTGGCAACCGTGACAGCACATCGGCTGGCGTTGACCGTCAATCGCCACCACGTAATGCGCGCCCGGCGGAACCGGCAGACCGCAATGAAAACATTCGACTGTGGAATCAGCGGCGGGTGGAGCGGTCGGCGGTTCAGCCGTGACAGACATGGATTATTGCGCCGACGAGTGCGCCAGGACCGACGTGTTAGCCTGGATCTCGTGCAATGCCTCGCCTTTACGGATACTTAACGCCAGATTCCAGCGCCCGGCGGCAGGCAGGATTACTTTCGATTCATAGACGCCCGGCGCGGTTTCCTGGAGGGTAAAATCGACATCCAGCGTTCGAGTAGAAGGCCGGAGAAATTGACCGGCCACGGTTGCTCCAGTGACCGGCTTTTCATCGCGGGTCCGCACGGCGACCCGAAACAGCGCCGGTTCATCAACAACGGGTTGGCCCAGCCAGCCTTTTTGCACCTGCCAACCCCGCTGGCGCTGCCGCTCCACCTGCTGTAGATATTGATTGTACAGCGATTCCTTCTTGTGGAAATCGTGCGAAACCACCCCGGGAAAGACCGAGGTGACCGCGCGCTGGCTATCGGCTTTAGGCAACAGCCGATCCCACAGAGAGACGGTCAACCCGCGCTCGGCGACCGCAATGAATACCCCGCCCGACGCCACCACGAATACGAAAAAGCCGCCGATCACCACTGGCCCCCAGTGTACACCCCGACCGCTGGCGCGGGCGCTCAACACCATGCCACAGCCCAGCGACGCCAGCAGATAAATTGCCAGATGAATGGCGAAGATATCCCCGCCGGGCCAGCGCACAATGGCATAGGGCGCATACAGACCCAATGTCGTTAAAGTGACTGCCATCGCTGCTTGCTGGGCGTTCATCCGGGTAAAGCGCACCAGGAGCAGATTAGCGAGAACGATCAGCCCGGCGCCCAGCGCCAGGCCAAGCAACAGCGGGGTCATCCCCGGCTTTCCGGGATGTAGAATGGTGCTTCTTGACGAATCGGTTCCGCCGAAGCGCCATCAAGCGCCTCAATGATAAAGGTAATTTTATCGCCCGATACTTCATGCAACCGGGAGGGCGGCATTTGAACGCGCGCCAGCAACTTGATCCGCTCCTGCGGCGCCAGTTCGAGCCGTTCCATGCCGCTCATGTCCAGGGTCGCACCGGGTAACCCTTCAATGCGGATGCTAACAGTCATTGGCGCTGTCAGCTTGTTGTTCAACTTGATTTCGTAGGCGTTGCGAATCCCGCCGTCGGAAAGCTGGGTATACAACGGTTGACGAATCTGTTCCACCGTCCCGGTGTAGGGTGAACGGGTAAAAACGCTCCATGCCAGCGTTGCCGTCGCTGCAGTCAAAATCACCCCGTAACCAATGGTTTTTGGCCGCAGGAACCGAGTCTTGCCGCCGTTCAGTGCGTTTTCCGAAGTGTAGTTGATCAAGTCTTGTTCGCAGGAATCAATACACAGCGCACAGGAAATGCACTGATACTGCAAACCGTTGCGAATGTCGATGCCGACCGGACAGACCAGGACGCAGTGCCCGCAGTCAATGCATTCACCAACGCCTTGCGCCTTGCGTTCCTCAGGGGTTCTGAAACCGCGACGCTGTTTGGCTCGACCATTTGGCCCTTCGCCCCGTTTCTGGTCGTAGGAAATGATCAGGGTGTCATGATCAAACATGGCGCTCTGGAAACGGGCGTAGGGGCACATGTAAATGCAGACCTGTTCACGCGCCAGGCCGGCCATGACAAAGGTCGTCACGGTGAGGAAGATTGTGGTGAAATAGGCGGCGTAAGCAGCCTGGCCAGTGAAGAACTCGACCACTAGGGTGGGTGCGTCGACCCAGTACATGGTGAAGCTCAACCCGGTCCAGAAGGCGACTACCAGCCATAAGGCATAGGTCCCCCCCTTCTTGATCAACTTGTCGCGGTTACTCCAGGGCCTGCGGTCCAGGCGCATACGCGCCGGCCGTTCGCCTTGCACCCAGTGTTCGATCATCATGAACAGATCGGTCCACAGGGTCTGGAAACAGAAATAACCGCACCACACCCGTCCCGCCAGTCCGGTCACGAAGAACAACAAAATGGCGAAGATGATCAGTACCCCGGCCAACCAGAAAATGTCCTGCACCTGGATAGTCAGGCCGAAGATGTAGAAATGGCGACCGGGTAAATCATACAGCACCGCCTGATCCGGGGCATTAGGCCGATCCCAGCGCAACCAGGGCAACAGGAAGTAGATGGTCATTGCCAAGGTCAGAATGCCAGTCTTCAAATTACGGAACGGTCCCTTGACTGAGCGTGGATGGATGTGAATGCGCTTTTGATAAAGCTGAATAGCCTGTTCGGACATATTCCACCTGACTGTAATTAAAAATAATGTTGATATTGACCTTAATGAGCGCCAATTGTCCTTGCGATCCATCAACAATGAGGAGGATCGGACTACTCTTTTTCTAAGGTTGAAAAATAGAATCAACAGGTTACAGTAATAATTTGTGCAAAGCAACAAATTTCTCTAAAGATTAGCTGGGATGGGAGGGCATACCAGAAGAAACCTGGATTTCGCTTCGCTTCATCCAGGCTACAAAAAAACGGCGACCGGCATAAACCATTCACCCCCCAAGAGGGGGGTGAGCATGGATGGATGAGGAATCGCTTGGGAGGCTTACTGAGCGCCGCCTAACTGATAGACATAAACCGCCAGGAGTTTAACGTCGGTTGGCGACAGGCGATCCTGCCAGGCCGGCATGATTCGAGTATTGTTCACACCTTTGGCCACAAACTCCTTAATCGCCGCCTTCTTATCCTGGAGAGTCTTCTGAGCCGGCACGTTAGCAATCGTCCAGATCTTGTCCGTCAGATTGGCTGAACCCAGCACAGGGAGACCTTTAGCGTCGGCCCCGTGGCAATAGTAGCAACCGCCCACCTGCCCCTGGAAAATCGCCTGGCCCCGCTCAGACGCTTCGCTCTTTGGCGCTTCATCCGAAAGAGTCAGGACATACTCAGCCACATCATCCAGTTGTTCCGGTTTGAGCACTTGGCCGAAGGCTGGCATGAATCCCCTGCGGCCCTGCATCAGGGTTTCATGAATTTTGTCGATGCTGCCGCCCCAGAGCCAGTCATCATCGGTCAGGTTGGGATACAGACCCACCACGCCCTGCCCGCCGCCGCCATGACACGCTGCGCAGTTATCGCCGAACAGGCCCTTGCCGACCGAGCGCACGAATTCCACCATTTTCGGGTCTTTGGCGATTTGCTCGTAATCCGCCGCCTGCACCTTGGCCAGCATCTCCTTGCGCTGTGGATCGTTCGCCGCATTGCCCAACGCCTCAAGCAACAGGGCGCGGGTATTCCAGCGGAATTTCTTTTCCTGTTCCTTGCCGGTCGCCTTGTCTACGGTGGTGTATTCAACCTTGCCAAAGCCCTTGATCCAGGTATCTCCAACCGGCCAGGAGGGGTAGATGAACCAGTAGAAAATCGAGAACACCACGGTTCCATAGAAAGACCACAGCCACCAGCGCGGCAGTGGATTATTGTATTCCTGTAGATCGCCATCCCAGGCATGACCGGTGGTTTGCACCGCGTCGGAGGGTTGAGGAGTATTCGTCTTATCAGTCATTGTCCGTCACCATTGCGGGATTGGGTTTCAATCCGCGCCCGTTGATCATTGCGGGCGAAACCATGAAGCTCGGACTGCCGGGGTTCATCCTCATCGAACGGTATGTACTTGTAGGATTCCAGCCGCCGAGTGCGCTGTTTACCGGTGAATACATAAAGCAGGATGCCGCAGAATGCGCTAAAAAAGATCACCAACGCCAGCGGCTTGGAATTTTCCATGTGGGTGAACCACATCAGCCAGTCGAACATGGGGCCAAGCTCCACTCCGCCCCTCCCGTAACAGAGAGGAACGGGTTCAGGTTATTTAGCGGAATTCGACGAAATAACCTTCGTCGTACTGAGTGAAGTCCACCATCGTGCCAAGCACCTGTAAGTACGCGACTAACGCTTCCATCTCAGTGATCCGGTCGGGAAGACCGTCGAAGTCCTTCTCACGCGCCTGTTGGAGCAGGCTATCCTGCGCCTTGCCGATATCCAGTTGATCGGCGATAGCCTGGCCGTAACGCT
>JAGRHM010000509.1 GCA_020445005.1 Candidatus Competibacteraceae bacterium
TCCCGCCGGCGCAAATCGACGCCCTGTTGGGAAAAGCACCATGAACGCCATAGTACGCCCGATGCGCGACGCTGTGCTGGAAACGCTGATCGACCGGATGGCCACCGACGCTGATTTTTTTTTTCTCAGCGGCGATTTCGGTTCGCCGGTACTCGACCGGTTGCGTGCGCAATACCCCGACCGCTTTATCAATATCGGCATTGCCGAGCAAAACCTGATCAATGTCGCCGCCGGTCTGGCCCTGGAAGGCTGCAAAGTCGTTGCTTACGCCATCGCCCCGTTTCTCACCCTGCGTGCGTTCGAACAGATTCGCATCAACTTGTCCCTGATGGCGGAATTCCGCCCGATGACGGTAGTGCTCATCGGAGTCGGCGCGGGATTCAGCTATACGCTGGCGGGACCGACTCATCAGTGCCTGGAAGATCTGACGGTGATGCGCGCGTTGCCCAACCTGGATGTTCACTGTCCAGCGGACTGGCCCACCGCGCAGACGCTGACTATCCAGTGTCTAGACCGTTCCTGCATCAGTTACCTGCGGCTGGATGCAGCGGCCTTGCCGGCGCTGCCCGACCCGATCGGGATCGGCCCAAACTCCGGCTTTCGCATCCTGCGCGCTGGCGGCCCACTGATTTTGCTGGCTACCGGTTATATGAGCCATGTCGCCCTGCGGTTAGCGAACCGACTAGTGGCGGAGGGAAAAGCCTGTGGCGTCATCGATCTCTACACCCTGTCGCGTTTCGACGCTTCGGCGCTGGCCGGAGCGCTGGCGCGGTACGCTACGGTCATGTCCCTGGAAGAAGGCTTCGTTGCCTGCGGCGGCCTGGACGCCTTGACGCTCAACCTAGTCAACGACTATCGGCTGCGCTGCCGCGTGATCGCTCGCGGCATCCCTGCGGGCTACCGCTTCGGCCAGGGTTCGCGGGAACGGTTGCTGGCGGAAGCTGGTTTGGGCGAGGTGACCCTATGGCAGCATGTTTCCCGCCTGGCCACCCTCGAGAACGCGCCTGATGAAATTTGAACTCTCCTGGAATACCTTTGGCGCGGAGGAAATCGTCGCGTTGCATCGCACCATCGATAGTGGGCGCTTCACGATGGGACCGCAGGTTGCGGCTTTTGAAGCGGCTTTTGCCGAACACTTCGGCGTCCGCCACGCACTGATGGCCAGTTCCGGCTCCGCCGCTAATCTGCTGGCCGTTGCCGCGCTGTGCTATCGGCAGGAACACCCCCTGCAACGAGGCGATGAGGTCATTGTCCCGGCTATTGGCTGGGCGACCACCTACGCCCCGCTGCAACAATATGGGCTGCGCCTGCGCTTCGTGGATGTGGAACTGGATACGCTTAATCTGGACGTGGCGCAATTGGAAAAAGCGCTGACCCCGCGCACCCGGATGCTAGTCGCGGTCAGCATCTTGGGCAACCCGGCGGCGCTGGATCTCATGCGCGCCTTCTGCAATCACCATAACCTGATTTTCCTGGAGGACAACTGTGAATCGCTGGGTGCAGAACTCAATGGTCGTTATGCCGGTACGTTTGGCGACCTCGGCACCTTCAGTTTTTTCTTCTCGCATCACATTTCCACCATGGAAGGCGGGATGCTGGTTACCGACGATGCCGAGCTGTATCAACTCGCCTGTTCCCTGCGTGCGCATGGCTGGACCCGCGATCTGCCGCAACCGAACCAGATTTGCGAGAAGCGCGCTGACGATTTTTTCGAGGCGTATCGCTTCATCCTGCCCGGTTATAATCTGCGGCCTCTGGAATTCGGCGGCGCGGTGGGTCTGGAGCAGCTCAAAAAGCTGGAACGCTTTCTGGAGGTGCGCCGGCGCAACGCCACTCACTTCGTTGCACTATTCGGCGGACACCGAGACGTGATCATTCAGCGGGAAAACGGTCGCAGCAGCTGGTTTTCCTTTACCCTAATCTTGCCCCCCGAACTGGGCGATATTCGAGGCCTGGTGCTGGACACCCTCCGTCAAGCTGATATTGAATTTCGCATCATCACCGGGGGCTGCTTTCCCTGCCATGAGGTGATTCAGCATTTCGATTACGATACCCTCGACGACCTGCCTAACGCTCGCCTCGCTCATGAACGCGGGTTTTTCGTCGGCAACTACCCGGTGGATTTGCGCGCCCAACTGGATCGGCTGGCCGGGGTGCTGGATCGGGCTTTGCCTCATTTATGAGAGTATCAATCAATCCTAGCCAACCTTGGAAAAATACTTGCGATGGCTTATTTATTACCGGATGAACTGCGGGCCATGGGTTTTCACAAGCTCGGCCGGAATGTGCAGGTTAGCACCCGGGCGGTGTTTTACGAACCGCACCTTATCGAATTGGGCGATAATGTCCGTATTGATGATTTCTGTGTGATTTCCGGGCGGGTCAGATTGGGCCGCAATGTCCTGATTACCGTATTCTGTAATGTCGCCGGAGGTCAGGCGGGTGTGTCGATTGACGATTTCTCCGGGTTGGCCTATGGCTGCCATGTCTTTTCGCAAAGCGAGGACTTTAGCGGGCGCCATCTGAACAACTCCACCCTGCCGCGTGATCTGCGTCTGGAGACCAAGAAACCGGTGCATATCGACCGGCATTGTAATGTCGGAACCCATTGTGTGATTGTTCCTGGCGTAACCCTGGCGGAGGGCACGGCGGTCTACGCCCAGTCGCTGGTTACCAAATCCACCCAGCCCTGGTCGATTTATTTTGGCGTCCCGGCGCGGCGCATCAAGGGCCGCAGGAAAGACATGCTCGAGCTGGAGAAACACTACCTTCAGCAGGAGGAAGGATCTGTCGAAACAGCGTCGTCAATCCAGGGTTGAACCTGCCGGCTTATCGGAGAAGTTCAAGTGTCGTTCAACAAAGTCTGCCTGATTCGCCCCAGTATCTTTACTACTTCCGATTCGCTGGGGGTTGAGATCATGCTGCCGTTTGGCCCGGCCTATCTGGCGGCGTATTTGCGCCAGGAAGGATTTGACGTGTCGTTCATCGACGCGCTGGGCGAAGGGATGAATCAGTACACGCCCCTAGACGACTTGCCGAATAGCTTCCTGCGTGGTCTCAGCAACGAAGAAACCGCCGGGCGCATTCCCGCCGATGCAGAGGTGGTTGGCGTGTCGTCTATGTTCTCGGTGAACTGGGTAGTCACCCGGCGCTTGATTCAGACCCTGCGGCGACATTTTCCCACCGCGCTCTTGCTCGTCGGCGGCGAACACGCAACGGCCCTGCCAGAATATTGTCTGCGCGACGCTCCGGAAATCGATTACTTGGTGATTGGCGAGGGTGAGCACACGACTGTTGAACTGTTGAAGACACTGGCTGCTGGCGACGCGGCGGAGTCCATTCCGGGCATCGCTTTTTTACGCGATGGCCAGTATTGGGCAACGACAGCGCGCCTCCGGGAAAAAGACCTGAGCGTATTCCCCTGGCCAGCGTGGGATTTACTGCCCATTACCGATTACCTGGACAATGTTACCGCCAGTCTAGACTATGGGCGCACCATGCCGATCATGACCAGTCGCGGCTGTCCTTACGACTGCGCCTTCTGCTCCAGTCCCGGCATGTGGGGGCGTCTGTGGCGCGTGCGTGCGCCGGAAGATGTCGTCGCCGAAATCGAGCATAACATTCGCACTTACCGGATCACGCATCTCGATTTCATGGATCTGACGACCGTGATGAAACGCTCGTGGATGATTAATTTTTGCAAGCTACTGATCGAACGCGATTTAAAAATCGCCTGGCAGATTATCGCCACCCGCACGGAAATGATCGACGGCGAAGTGGCCCAGTGGTTAAAACGGGCCGGATGTTCCTATATTACCTACGCGCCGGAAAGCGGTTCCGATCGCGTTCTCGCAAGCATCCGCAAGAAACTGGACAAGGAAGCGATGCTAGCCTCGATTGCCTCGGTGGTTGACGCCGGGATTGGCGTCAAGATGAATTTTGTCGCCGGTTTTCCCGACGATCATCTGGCGGACATCCTGGCCAGCTATGGGATGGCAGCGCGCGCCGCTTGGCGGGGTGCTCATGACGCCAGTTTCTTTCCCTTCGCGCCCTATCCTGGCTCGACTCTGTTCAAGCGCTTGGTCGATGCAGGCAAAATTGAGGTCAATGATCCCTACTTCTTCCGGTTGGCGCTCTACAGCGTTGGCTATATGAAATCGGTTGCCGATCATTTCAGCGATCATGGCTTGCGTTGGCTTTGTCTCACCGGCATGGCGCTGTTCTACAGTGTTAGTTTTCTCAGAAGACCCAACCGGCTCTGGCGGCTGGTTCGTGATATCCTGCACAGCGAAGGCAAAACCAAGCTGGCGGCCATTCTGGTCATGGTGATGAAAAACCGCCGCAGAATCAGGAATGCCACCACCACCGGCTGATTGGTCAGCGGTTTCAAATCGGCTGGTTCTTTTGCCCGACGTCAATAAATCTTCTGTTTTTGCTCTTCAAGGTGCGCACAAAATACAAGCCCAGCCGGGATTCGCTTTCGCGAGTGTAAATTTCCCGGATGAGCGACCA
>JAGRHM010000510.1 GCA_020445005.1 Candidatus Competibacteraceae bacterium
TTGCCGCCTCTGAACCCGAACCCGCACCGGTGCCCGTCGCCGCGCCCGAACCCGCGCCCGTCGCCGTGCCAGTTGCCGCCTCTGAACCCGAACCGGAACCCGTCGCCACGCCCGTCGCCACGCCCGAACCGGAACCCGCGCTCGTCGCCATGCCCGAACCCGAACCGGAACCCACGCCCGTCGCCGCACCTGAACCGGAACCCGAACCCGTCCAGGCGCTGGAACCGGCTCCGGAAACCCCACTATCCGAGCCTTTGGCAATGACTTTCCAGTCAGGCGCGCAACTTCTAGAACCGGTTTCAGCCACTCCGTTGCTATCTTTGGTGGCTGGGGAAGTCACGACAACGGCTGAGCAGACGCTCACAATGATAGTGTCGGAGCAAAAGACTTCAGTGATGACCGTCACCGATTCGGAAACATCAAAACAGGAATTAGCGGCTACCGAGGTTTTGCCGCCGGTCGAATCTCCGGCAACGGAATTTATTGCAGAACCGTCCAGTGAATCTCCGATATCGGCGCCTGCTGAAGAATCGCTCAGTCAACCACCTGTTGAAGCATCCCCTTCTGAATTTCCTGTGGTAGAGGCTGTTGAAGAGCCACCGCCCGCTGAGTCACCACCAACAGACTCAGCCGAACAAGTTTCTGATAAAAAACCATCAGCAGCAGAATCAATCCAGCCCTCTCAACTCCGATACAAGGGCGGCGATGAATATGGCCCGGTTTCCAATAATGAAAGACTTTGGAATATCGCAGGCAAGGTCATTCCTGATCCCAGTATTGACCGGGATATCATGATGAAGGCGCTGTTCATGGCTAACCCCCAGGCGTTCTCCAAGTCAAGCATGGATTATTTGAAGGAAGGCGCGGTGCTAAGAATTCCTACCTTGCGGGAGATTGTTAAGTACACCGGTTCCAGCGCGGCGCAACAATTGCTCGAAAAAGGGCGAGGTAACGGCGCGACAGCCATTAAATCTCCTACGATCCCTCCCAACCCCTCTCCCTCCAGCAGGCGAGAGGAGTAAACAATGTTACTGAAAACTGGAGTCCCGCCCGATGCGCGATGCCGAATTTCTGATTGAAGCCATGACCGGCCAGTTGCGGGCGTTGCTCACGCGGCGCAGGATTGTCGAACCAGCCCTGGTGGGCATCCACACCGGCGGCGTCTGGGTGGCGGAACGGCTGCGCGCGCGCCTTGACATCGCCACTCCCCTGGGCCGGTTGGACATCTCTTTCTACCGCGACGATTTCAGCCGGATCGGCGTCAACCCGCAGGTTCGACCCTCGGAACTGCCGTTCGATGTCGATGGTCGTCATCTCGTCCTGATCGACGATGTGCTGTACACTGGACGCACGGTGCGCGCCGCATTGAATGAGCTGTTCGATTATGGCCGTCCTGCCTCAGTGCTACTGGCGGCGCTGGTGGACCGGGGCGGTCGGGAACTGCCCATTGAAGCCAACGTAGTTGGCGCTCATCTGACCCTTTCGTCAGACCAGCACGTTCAACTCACGGGTCCCGATCCCTTGCAACTGCTCATCCAGACCGCTACACCATGAGCGCCACGCCGATTCAACTGGATTCCCAGGGTCGCCTTCTGCATTTTCTAACCATTGAGGGACTGACCCATCGCCATCTGACCGACATTCTGGATACCGCGGAGTCCTTGCGCGGCGTTGCTGAGCGCCGGGTCAAAAAACTGCCTACGCTGCATGGCAAGACCGTGGTTAATCTGTTCTTCGAGGCCAGCACCCGCACCCGCACCACTTTCGAACTGGCCGCCAAGCGGCTGTCCGCCGATGTACTCAATCTCAACATCGCTACCTCATCGGCGGTTAAAGGCGAAAGCCTGCTGGATACGCTGCGCAATATCGAAGCCATGCAATGCGACATGTTCATCATGCGCCATTCTCAAAGCGGCGCGGCGGAATTCATGGCCCGCCATGTCAAACCGCATATCGCGGTTCTCAACGCCGGCGATGGTCGCCACGCCCACCCGACTCAGGCCATGCTCGATGTGTTCACCATCCGCCGCCACAAGCCGGATTTTCCCAACCTGCGCATCGCCATTGTCGGCGACATTCTACACTCGCGGGTGGCTCGCTCGCTGATTCATGCCCTGAGCATTCTGGGCGCGGGCGAAATCCGCGTCATTGCTCCCCGGACTCTGCTGCCGACCCGCGTGGAAGATCTGGGCGTACAGGTCTTTTACCGCTTGCCGGAAGGTCTGCGCGATGTGGATGTTGTCGTTATGTTGCGCTTGCAACGGGAACGGATGGAAGGCGCGTTGCTGCCTAGCGAGCAGGAATTTTTCCAGCAATACGGGCTGACCGAGGAGCGGCTGGCGCTGGCCAAACCGGACGCTATCGTCATGCATCCCGGCCCGATTAATCGCGGCGTGGAAATCGACTCCCGCGTGGCGGACGGACCGCATTCAGTGATTTTGGAGCAGGTGACCAACGGCATTGCGGTGCGCATGGCGATCATGTCGATCACGCTGGGTCATCACGCCTGGTCCAGCGAGGAGGAAACCTGATGCGCATGGTGATTCAAGGCGGCCGGGTGATTGACCCGGCGCATCAAACCGACCGGGTCGCTGATCTCTACATTGCCGATGGCCGGATTGTCAGCCTTGGCGAACCGCCCGCAAATTTTACCCCGGAACGGATCATTGACGCTCGCGACTGCATTGTGTGCCCCGGTCTGATCGATCTGTGCGCGCGCTTGCGGGAGCCGGGGCAGGAACAGAAGGCCACGATTGCCAGCGAAACCCGCGCCGCGGCGGCGGGCGGCGTCACTACGCTGGT
>JAGRHM010000511.1 GCA_020445005.1 Candidatus Competibacteraceae bacterium
TTCAAGGAAAAAGTTGAATTTGTGCGCATGGATGACGAGACCATCACTAATTTCGCTAAGCGGACCAAGGAATATCTGGATGAACTCAAGGCCAAGTATCCCGACGTGAAAAAGGTGCTGGACTCCCAGGACGCCTTTCGCAAAGACTTCGCCGAATGGCGCGAAATTCGCAGCGGCGTGACGCCGTGGCCACTCGATGATTACATCGCGGGCAAGCGCACCCAATAAAATCATATCCAGGCATTACAATCCTTTAAGAGTGATGCAAGCTTTGCTTCCAATCCTTCGCTGGTTTGGAAGCGGGTCTTGCATCGCCTTTCATCAGGAACCACCAAAAGTTGTATGGAGGGATGGCTAATGCGCAAAATTGCCCGGACAATCGATTTCCTGAATGAAAATACCGGCTATTACAGTTCCTTTTTGATTCTTCCCCTGTTGTTCGTCGTCACCTACGAAGTCATCATGCGTTACGGCTTCAACGCGCCGACGACCTGGGGATTCGAGGCCACGACTTTTCTCTATGGCGTCCATTTTGTACTGGGCCTGGGCTATACCCACAAGCATAACGGCCATGTCGCCATTGATGTGTTCGAAGCCAAACTGTGGCATCGTCCCCGCACCCTGCTCAGAATTGTGGCCAACCTGATCATTTTCATTCCCACGATGGGTCTGATGGCGATCTGGTCGGTGATTTACGCCGGAACGTCGTGGAGCCAGTGGGAGGTCGCCTCCACGTCCTGGGCACCGCCGCTCTACCCGTTCAAAACGCTCATGGCTATCGGCTTTGTGTTGCTATTCCTACAAGGCGTCGCCAAATTGATCGACGATTTCAATAGCCTGAAGTCTTCCGACTAGGTCGGCTTTCCACGGAGAAAAATGCCATGAGTTCCGAGTTGCTGACCCTGTTAATGTTCGCGACCCTGATTATCCTCATTCCGATGGGGCATCCGCTGGCGATCACCCTGGCCGCGGTGGCAACCCTGTTCGGCCTGATTGATAACGGTTTCAATGTGCCAGCTCTGCTCGATCTGTTTATCAACAACAACTGGGGCACTTTTTTAAATTACACGCTGGTCGCCATTCCCCTGTTCATCTTCATGGCGCAAATCCTGGATCGTTCCAAGGTATCGGAAGGACTGTTTGACGCACTCTACCGCTCACTGGGCAAGGTGCGCGGTGGGCTGGGCCTGGCGGTGATCGTGGTCAGCACCGTGTTTGCCGCTACAACCGGGATTATCGGCGCATCGGTGGTGGCCATGGGCCTGATGGCGGGACCGGCGCTGTTGCGGCGTGATTACGATCGTGGTCTATCCGCCGGCATCATCTGTTCCTCTGGCACACTGGGCATCCTGATTCCACCCAGCATCATGCTAGTGGTGTATGGCGGTCTGACCGGTTTGAAGGAAACCTCGGTAGGCAATTTATTCGCCGGCGCAATCATACCGGGGCTGGTGCTGTCCGGGCTCTATCTGACCTACGTTGCCCTGCGTTGCCGCATCAATCCCCGTCTGGGTCCGCCCATTCCGGCCGAAGAGGATACGCTGACCGCGGGACAAAAGGCCGCCATGATCTTCAAGAGCTTCCTGCCACCGTTCGGACTGATTCTGCTGGTCATGGGCACCATCCTGGCGGGCGTGGCGACTCCGACTGAGGCGGCAGCGATGGGCGGTATCGGCGCATTGATTCTGGCGTTGGCCAACCGCATGCTCACTTGGGATGTCATTGTGCAATCCTGTATATCCACCTTGCGCACGACCTGCATGATTATGTTGCTGTTCGTAGGCGGCAAGTTGTTCAGCGTGGTGTTTTTGAGTATCGGCGGCGGTGATGTAGTGGCCGATTTGCTGTTGGGTATGGATGTCAGTCCTTACGTGGTGCTGGCGATCATGATGGCGGTGGTGTTCTTCCTGGGCATGTTCATCGACTGGGCGGCGATTCTATTGGTTACCGTGCCGATCTTTACCCCCATCGCCATGGATCTAGATTTCAATCCCTTATGGTTCGCGATGCTGGTGTGCGTGAATTTACAAACCTCATTCCTGACGCCGCCATTCGGTTATGCCCTGTTCTATTTCAAGGGCGTTGCGCCGCCAGCTTATACGATGGGTGATATCTACAAGGGCATCATGCCTTTTGTTGCGATTCAGATTGTTGGATTGATTCTGCTGGTGGTCTTCCCGGGCCTGATTACCTGGTTGCCGTCCATCTTCTTTGGCAACTGAAGACTTAAAGCTTAATCCTCGCATGGCGACAGTCCAAGATTTTCGATCAGAAAACCGGGGCGGGTTCCACGGTCCGACGGTCGTGTTGTTGTTCCTGGTCACGGCTACAGTGAGCCTGCCAGTGGGGTTTCGGTTCTACCCACCCGATCCGGCGGTCGCCGCGTGTAAGAAGACCGACGACGCGCTTAAGAAACAAGGTGTGAAGAAGTCCGAACGCTTGTCTAAGCCGGAACCGAAGGCGACTTATCCGAGCAAACTGGGCTTGTTACTGGAGTTGTTGCGCGAATTTCAGG
>JAGRHM010000512.1 GCA_020445005.1 Candidatus Competibacteraceae bacterium
CCAAGTACAAGGAGCGCCGCCGCGAAACCGAAACCCGCCTTCGCCACACCAGGGCAAATCTTGACCGGCTTAATGATGTGCGCGAAGAACTCAACCGGCAACTTCAACACCTGCAACGCCAGGCCCGAGCGGCGGAGCAGTATCGCGAGTTGCGCGCCGAGGAGCGGCGGTTGCGCACGGAACTGCTGACCCTGCGCTGGCGCAGCCTGCAAACCGAAATCCTTGAATTTGAACAGGCGCTGCGCCAGCAGGAAACTGCGCTGGAGGGGACGCTGGCTGAACAGCGACGTTTGGAGGCGGCGCTGGAGGCGGGTCGGGCGCAGCGCCTGGAATTAAACGAGATTTTTAATGCAACCCAGGGGCGTTATTATCAGGCTGGCGCTGAAATCAGCCGGTTGGAGCAATATTTACAGCATCAGCGGGAGTTGCGGCGGCGGCGCGAGGAGGATTGGCAACAAGCTTCGACAGCCCTGGTGCAGGTTGAGACGCAACGGCATCTGGATCGCGACCAACACGCTGCATCAGCCTCCGCCCTGTTGGAAGCGGAACCGCGATTGGGCAGCGCGTTGACTACTGAAACCGAGGCGGGTGCGGCGTTATCCGCCGCCGAGAACGCCTTGCGCGAGGGTCAGGCCGACTGGGAAGATTTCAGCCGACGCAGCGGCGAAGCCCAGCGCCAGGCGGACGTGGAGCGCACCCGCATCGAGCATCTGGACCGGCAATTATTGCAAGGCGAGCGACGCCTGGAGCGCTTGCGTTTGGAGCAGGAACAACTGGCTGATGCCGACCTTGAGCAGAATTTGGCGGAGCGACGTGAAATGGAGCAGGGCATTGCCGAAGATCTGCGTCAGGCTCAGGAACAATTGGCGAGTGTCGAGACCGAGTTGCGCGTCACTCGAGAGACGCGCCAGCGGGTCGATTACGAACTACGCGCGACCCAGGAACGCTGGCAAACGGGTCGCGGGCGACTGGCTTCATTGCACACCTTGCAGGAAGCCGCGCTGGGCCGGCGGGACCATGGGGTGCGCGACTGGCTGGACACTCAGGGCTTGAGCGCTGCGCCACGGCTGGCTGAGCAACTGGAAGTCGAATCCGGTTGGGAGATGGCGGTCGAAGCGGCGCTGACCGGTTGGCTGGACGCTGTTTGCGTACCCGACCTCGATGACCCTGCCCGCGCTGCCCGCGCCTCTCTCTCCCAGGGCCGATTGACCTTGTTTGAACCTCCACCCTGTGATGCAGCGCCTCCGTTATCTCACCCGCTTCCCAACTCAATTCATCCGGCAGGGAAATGCAGGGAGGAGGGTGAGAGCAACCCTCTTACTGCCCGCATCCAGGCTCCCTGGCCGCTGACCGGATTGCTGGAGCCGGTGCGCACGGTCGCCAACATTACCGAGGCCCTGGCCAGCCGCTCACAACTGCAACCCGATGAAATCCTGGTCACGCCGGATGGCGTATTGTGTGGTCGGCACTGGCTGCGCTTGGCGCGTGGTGGTGAAGAGGACGGCGTACTGGCCCGCGAACGGGAAATTCGCCAACTGGAAACTTTGCTGGAAAATGACGCTCGGGAAGTTGAACAGCAGACCGCCCAACTGGCGCAACTTCGCCATCAACAAGGCGAACTGGAGCAACAGCGCCGCGAAGTTCAACAAACCGTGAATCAGAGACACCGGGACTGGGCGCATGCACAGAGTGAAGTGAAGACGGCCCAGGCGCACTGGGAACAGGCGCGTGCGCGCCGCGAAGCTCTGGTCGAGGAGCAGGAGGAGTTGGACTTTCAATGCGAACAGGAACGGGAACAGGTGCAAATGGCCCGGATGCGGCTTGAGGATGCATTGTTAACCCTGGAGAACCTGTGCGCCGAACAGGCAGAGTTAAGCAACCGGCGTGAGCGCTTACAGGAGGATTATCAGCACTGCCGCACCCGGAGCGAAGCAGCCCGGCAGGAGGCGACTCGACAAGCAGCGGCTCTGGAGGCATTACGGGTTCAGGTCGCCGCAACTAATCAGGCGCTGGAGCGTCTCGATCTTCAGCAGCGCCAACTCCAGGAACGATGCGACCGGTTAACGGCGGAGCGACTGACCGATAGTGACGAACTTTTACAGAATGCCGAAGACGAACTGGCGAATTGGCTGGAAAACCGCCTGGCGGTGGAAACGGAATTGGCCAAGGCGCGACAACGTCTGGAAGCACAGGATGCGGAACTGACGACGGGAGAGAAAGCGCGTGGTCGTTGCGAACGGCAAGCCGAAGCGCAACGGCGACAAATGGAGGAACAACGCCTGGCCTCCAGCGAGGCCCGCGTGCGTCAGCACAGCCTGCGGGAGCAATTAGCCGAACTGGAAACTGACCCGGAAACCGTAGCGTCCACTCTTCCGGTCGAAACGGAAGAAAAAGACTGGTTAAGCCGGCTGGAACAGATTGAGCGGCGCATCCAGCGTCTGGGGGCCATTAATCTGGCGGCTATTGAGGAATTCGCTGAGTTGTCCGAACGGCAACAATACCTTGATGCCCAGAATGCCGACTTGCTGGAAGCGCTGGCGACTTTGGAGAACGCGATTCGTCAAATGGATCGCGAGACCCGCGCCCGGTTTCGGGAAACTTTTGAACAAGTCAACGCCGGTTTACGCGAGCTGTTCCCACGCTTGTTCGGCGGCGGCGAGGCGCATTTGGAACTGACCGGCGAGGATGTGCTGGACGCCGGCGTAGCGATCATGGCCAAGCCGCCAGGCAAGCGCATTGGCTCGATCAGCCTGCTATCTGGCGGCGAGAAGGCATTGACTGCGGTGGCGCTGGTGTTTGCTATTTTCCAGCTTAATCCCGCGCCGTTTTGTCTGCTGGACGAGGTGGACGCTCCATTGGACGAAGCGAATGTCCGGCGGTTTGGCGCGTTGGTGCAGGACATGGCGACGCAGGTGCAATTTGTATTCATCACCCATAATAAGGCGACCATGGAGATTGCCGAGCATCTGGCCGGCGTGACGATGCAGGAAGCGGGCGTGTCGCGACTGGTGGCGGTGGATGTCGAAGCGGCGGCCCGCCTGGCCGGGGTGAATTAACCGGACGCTATTTGCAGTTCTCATGTAACCAATTGAAATTTTCATGTGACAAAATTGGTTTGTTAAAGTATGAAAATTTCAGTATAAACAGAGACAGATTGTGTTCCATTCGTCGCCGCGTGGGCAGGGCGGATTCATCATCACCACAGTGCATATCAGATTGCGGCAAGCGCAATCCAGGGTTTTGAATTCATGGAAATGTTGGATAAAACGCAGTTGCAGTGGCTATTGGCGGGGATTGGCGTCATTGTTGTGGCCCTGATCTATGTCTGGGGGATGCGCGCTCACATCCGCGAGGAACTCCGCAAACGCCGGCGACAACCTTCGCTGCAAAAAGAACCGGTGTTCGGCGACGCCAGCGATTCGCCAGTACCGACGCCGAATGAGGAGATTAGTAACGGCCACAACTTTGGCGGGATGTTGATTACCCCGGATCATCCGCTGGCCGAAAAGGCGTTGATCGATGTCGAGATTCGACCGATCCATCGCCAAGCGCAATCCATGCCTGACGAGGAGGCGCCAACCGTTGACGTCGACGCCCAGCCGCTGGCTGAAACAAAAGCTATTTCCAGAGCGGAGTCGGTTGCTGAGGCGGACCCCGTTGCGGTTGCCGGGACCTCAGACGATTCTACTCGAAAACCGATCATCGCAGAGCCGCTGAAAATGACCGTGGCCTTGACCGTGGTCGCGGTGCCGGTCGGCCAATCCGTCTTTAAAGGTCCGGATATCCAGGCGGTAGCCCTTGATCTGAATTTTCAACTAGGCGCCAGCGGTCTGCTTGAACGTTGCGCGGATAGCGGTGACGGTGAGCCGATTTTCAGCATGGCCCATTTACGTAAGCCGGGCATTTTCGAGACGCCGACTTTAGACATATTGACGACGCCAGGATTGCTGTTGTTCATGAATCTGCCGGGCCCGATGGAAGAAATAAAGGCTCTGGATTTATTAGTCGTCATTGCCGATCAACTGGCGCAGCGGTTGGGCGGCATGATCTGCGATGAGCGCCGCAATCGTTTAACGAACAAGGGCCTTTTACACCTGCGTAATGAGGTCATGGAGTTCCGGCGTAAGCAACGACTTTGGGAGCGATCTTCAGGCGCGAAAGATTAAAAATGCAGGATCATAAAATCCCTGATGATTTAGCAGCCTACGCTGCCCGATTGCGTGAACAACTAAACTGGCACGGCTATCGTTACTACATCCTGGACAGTCCGGAAATTCCCGATGCCGAGTACGACCGGCTATTCCAGGAATTGCAGGCGTTGGAGGCTGCACATCCTGAACTGATGGCTCCAGATTCGCCTACGCAGCGGGTAGGCGGCAAGCCGCTGGAAGCGTTTGCGCCGGTCCGGCATCGCCTACCCATGCTGTCCATCCGCACCGAAACGGACACCAGTCCGGAGGGTGCGCGGGCGTTTGACGTCCAGGTGCGCCGCGAACTCGATCTGAACGCCGACGCGGCGCCGATGGAGTATGCCTGTGAACTGAAGTTTGACGGTTTGGCCATCAGCCTGCGCTATGAAGGAGGCCTACTCGTGCAAGCAGCCACTCGCGGCGATGGCGAGACGGGCGAGGATGTAACGCAAAACGTGCGGACAATCAAGTCCCTGCCGCTGTGTTTGCGCGGCGAAGCGCCTACAGTGCTGGAAGTACGCGGCGAAGCTTACATGAGCCGTCCTGATTTCGAACGTTACAATACCCGGCAGCGGGCCGCCGGCCTGCCGACTCTGGTTAATCCTCGCAATGGCGCAGCAGGCGCCATTCGACAACTGGACTCGCGCCAGGCAGCCAAGCGCCCTTTGTCCTTTTTTGCCTACGGCTTGGGAGAAATCCAGGGTTGGGAACCGCCGGATACGCATGGCGCGACGCTGGATGCGTTGGCGGCGTTTGGCCTGCCGGTCAGCGTAGAACGGACTATCGCTCTAGGAGCCGAGGGATTGATTGCGTTTCATGACGTTGTTGCGAAAAAACGCGATGCGCTACCCTTTGATATTGATGGCGTGGTGTACAAGGTCAATCGCCTGGCCTGGCAACGGCAACTGGGATTTCGCACCCGTGAACCGCGCTGGGCGGTGGCGCACAAGTTTCCGGCTCAAGAGCAATTGACCACCGTAGAGGCCATCGAAACGCAGGTCGGACGCACCGGCGCGCTTACTCCCGTGGCGCGACTCAAGCCAGTATTCGTGGGTGGAGTCACGGTGACGAACGCGACCTTGCACAATGCCGACGAGATCGCGCGCAAGGATGTGCGGATTGGCGATACGGTCATCGTGCGCCGCGCTGGCGATGTTATTCCCGAAGTCGTGAGCGTGGTGCTGGACCGGCGACCGGCGGCGGCGCAACCCTTCGTGATGCCGGAAACCTGTCCGGTCTGCGGTTCGCACATTGTGCGCCCAGCAGGCGAATCAGTGGCGCGTTGTATTGGCGGTCTTTACTGTCGCGCCCAGCGCAAGGAAGCGCTCCGTCATTTCGCTTCGCGGCGCGCACTGGATATCGAGGGTCTGGGCGACAAACTGGTCGAGCAACTGGTCGATCAGGACTGGGTGCATGGCCCAGCGGATTTGTACGCGCTGGATGCGGCGAAGCTGGCGAACTTGGAGCGGATGGGCGAGAAATCGGCAGCCAACCTGGTCGCAGCTCTGAAGCGCAGTCGGAGCACGACTCTGGCGCGATTTTTATACGCCCTGGGGATTCGCGAGGTCGGCGAAGCGACGGCAATGACCCTGGCGGCGCATTTTGGTACGTTGGAGGCCTTGATGGCCGCTGAGGAAGATGCGTTGCGACAAATCCCGGATGTGGGTCCGGTGGTTGCTACAGCGATTCGGGCGTTTTTTCAGGAGCCTCATAACCAACAGGTGATTGCGCGTTTGCGGGCCTTCGGAGTGCATTGGCTAGAGGTCGAAAGACAACCGACCGCGACCCGGTCGCTGGCGGGACAAACCTTTGTATTAACCGGCACGCTGGATACCCTGACGCGCGACCAGGCCGCCGAGCGCTTGCGCGCGCTAGGCGCAAAGGTCAGCGGCAGTGTATCGAAGAAAACCGATTATGTCGTGGCGGGCCGCGATGCCGGCTCCAAACTGGACAAGGCGCGGGAACTCAATGTGAGGGTTCTGGGCGAGGCGGGTTTGCTGGCGTTGTTGGAAAGCTCCTCTTAATGAGTACCTAAAATTTGACGCTTAGAACTTTTGCAAACGATGAAGATTTCGACTCAAAACGCTGCTCTCATTCCGCAAGTGGAGACCCGGATTGATCGCCTGACCGTTTTGCAAGGCACGGTCTTACGGTGTATCGGCGCTTTGGATGGGAATACGGACGCCGCTTCGCGCCTGGTCTGCGAGGCATTGCAGCAGGTTGCGGATGAGTTGGCGGAAATGGTGGTTCACGATACCGAGTTGTACGCGATGAAACTGTCCGGGCGTCGCTATCGGGATGTAGTAAAGCAGCCTATCGATCTTGAGAGCGAGAAAACCGATGGTTGATTCTCATCCAGAGGCGTTGGAGGCGGGTACGGTTTTCCGATGTGGTAACGGTTGCCGCCGCGCCTGGCGCTCAGGCGCAACAATGACCGCGGCGGTTCGGCTCGATTTGACCGGTTCAACTGAAGCAGACGAATCCGCCTGCAGAAACGCCGGACAGCCCTTCGCGCCACTGGCCTGATAATCCGCGGCCAACGCCTGACGCGCCATCGCCGCATCGACTTGCAAAGCTTCTGTCAATCCTCGATACAGCAAGTCGAATAATCGCCGCAAGGCGAACTCATGCGTCTGGCCGGTCGTGGCGAACAACCAATCACTGAGTTTCATGAAGCGTTGAAAGGGTGTATCCGCCAACAACAGCGGTCGGGTTTGTACAAAGCGCCCGGAATTGCCAATCAAATCCCAATAGCGCGCGAACCGCTCCAGGCGCCGCAGGGTTGCAAAATCCAGCGCGTCGGAACACAACAGGTTATAGGGCGGATGCGGGTTGTAGCGGCAACCGAAGGCCAGGGTATGCCGGTCAATCGGCGCGCCGCGCAGGCGCTTGAGGATGCCAACCTGGATTTCATGTGGGTCCAGCGCCGCCAACCGGTCAAAGCTGGCGGCAAAGCTGGCCAGGTCTTCGCCAGGCAGACCCGCGATCAGATCGGTATGCAGATAGACACCAGTTTGTTGACGCAACCAGGTCAAATTTTCCTCAGTCTTCCGATTATTTTGCCTGCGGCTGATGCGGGCTTGAACGACAGGATTAAAAGTCTGAATGCCGATTTCGAACTGCAAGGCCCCCGCTGGGAAGCGCGCGATCCGGCTCTTTAGCGCATCCGGCAGATGGTCGGGGATTAGTTCAAAATGCAGAAATAACCCCGCATCCAGCCGTTCCAGAAAGAAATCCAGAATACGTGCCCCTGCCCTGACATCCACGTTGAAAGTGCGATCAACAAACTTGAAATGGCGCACGCCGCGCTGATAAAGCCGCTCCAGTTCCGCCAGAAACGGTTCCAGCGGAAACGACCAGACCTTGCGATCCAGCGCCGACAGACAGAACTCGCA
>JAGRHM010000513.1 GCA_020445005.1 Candidatus Competibacteraceae bacterium
GGCAACGGCTCGCTGCTGGCAACCCATGCCGACCGTCGGGAACTGTTCCTGGAAGCAGGGCGACGCATTGTCGGCCTGACCCGGCGCTATTATGAACAGCGTGACATCTCGGTATTGCCGCGAGGCATCGCGACTTTCGAAGCCTTTGAAAACGCCATGAGTCTCGATGTCGCTATGGGCGGCTCGACCAACACCGTATTGCATTTACTGGCGGCAGCCCAGGAAGGCGAAGTACCCTTCACTATGCGCGACATTGACCGGCTATCACGGCGCGTACCGAATCTGTGCAAGGTGGCGCCGGCGACTCAGAAATACCACATGGAAGATGTCCATCGAGCGGGCGGCGTGATTGCTATTTTGGGCGAACTAGACCGCGCCGGACTACTCCATCGCGGGGCGCGCACGGTTCACAGTGAAACCTGGGTTGAGGCGCTGGAGCGTTGGGATATTGCGCGCCCCACATCGTGGGATGAAGCTCGGACCCGCTACTCTGCGGGCCCCGCCGGCATTCCTACTCAGCAAGCCTTTAGCCAGCACACCCGCTGGCCCAGTCTGGATCTGGATCGGGAAAGCGGCTGCATTCGCGCCCAACCGTATGCTTATTCGCAAGACGGTGGTCTGGCGGTGTTGTATGGCAATTTGGCTGAGGACGGTTGTATCGTCAAGACAGCCGGAGTTGACGAAGACAACCTGCGATTCCAAGGTCCCGCCCGGATCATGGAAAGCCAGGAAGAAGCGGTGTCAGCCATTCTTGGCGGGCGCATTCAACCGGGCGATGTAGTGCTCATTCGCTACGAAGGGCCGCGCGGCGGACCGGGGATGCAGGAAATGCTGTATCCCACTAGCTATCTCAAATCCAGGGGACTGGGCAAGGTCTGCGCCCTGGTGACTGATGGGCGTTTCTCAGGCGGCACCTCCGGTTTGTCCATTGGCCATGTTTCGCCGGAAGCAGCCGAAGGCGCAACCATTGCCCTGGTGGAAGAAGGCGACCGGATCGAAATTGACATTCCCAACCGCCGTATCCATCTGGCGATCAGCGACGAAACATTACAACAACGACGGTTGGCCATGCAGGCGCGCGGCGCGGCGGCCTGGAAACCTGTCAACCGGCAACGCCCGGTTTCACCAGCGCTGCGGGCTTACGCCGCCATGACGACCAGCGCTGCCCGTGGCGCGGTCCGCGATGTCAGCCAGATAGAAGGTAATAAGTAAAAGGCTCTGAATCCTTAGCCTTTATCTAGCCTTTAACCTTCAGCCTTCAGCCCCGCAGTCATCAGCCTTTCAGAAAAACGATAAGGAGAACAAGCCATGAATCAGGCAAAAGATCAGGACAGCCAGCGTCTCAGGCTCGTCAATCACCTGAAGCTGATTGAGGATTTGTGGCAGAAGCTTTATTACGTCAAGTGGAATCCGAAGTCATTCATGATGTTGGCCCGCTTGGCGCAGGACATGGTGAAAAATGCTCAGGGTCGAGGCGACGAGCGTCTGCTTAAGCTGGTGACGCAACTGGAGCACCATGTCAAAGGCTGTGCAACCGCTAACGAGATGCCGCCTGAATCGGAACGGCAGCGGCTAACGGCGCTGATCGATGCATTGCGCTTTATCCTGGTCACGGATGGCGGCAGCATCAGCGAAGAGCCGCGGACTCGTCCCTTGCTGGCGGCTCAACCGGAAATTTTTCTAATCGCACCCGAGATTGAAAAGCCCTTGTTAATGAACAAGCTGGAAGATTTCAGCTATCGGGTGCGGCTCATTTCCAATCTGACCGAAGCTGAAGAACGGTTGCACGAACGAATGCCGGGGGCAGTCATCATCGATGTGGACTTCCCCGAAGGACCAGAGGCCGTATTCGAAATGGTCGCTAACCTGCATTCTCAGATCGGTTTGCGCGCCCCTGTGCTATTCCTGGCTGAACGCAATGACATGGCGGCGCGGCTGGAGGCGGTGCACTCTGGAGGGGTTGCGTATTTCAGCAAACCTGTCGATAGTGATGAATTGATTGGTCTGCTGCGGGAACTGCTGCTGCCGCAAACCTCGCAAGGATATTACCGGGTGCTGATTGTCAACGACCGGCCCACCGAAGCCTGGGAAATGGCGGGCGCGCTGGAGGAACAGGGCATTACGCCTCGCGTACTCATTCAACCCCTGCAAGTGTTACAGGACATTCACCGCTTTCGGCCAGATCTGCTGCTGATTGATCTCGATCTTAAGGAGGTTGGCGGGCCCGAATTGGCCAAAGTCATCGCTCAGCATCGGGATTGCGACATTTTGCCGATCGTACTGCTCTGCTTTCCTGCGGATGTCACACATTATCTGATGAATTTGGAAGTGCCAGGCGCCAGCCTACTCACCAAACCCGTGCCGATTAGCTACTTGTGCTGGGAAGTCAAGCAACGGTTGCGCCGAGCGCGCGCTATGCGGGTCAAGCTGGGCCTGCTGAGCGACAACGATGCAGTTAGTGGTCTTTACAATCGCCGGCGCTTCATGGTCCTCATGGAGCGGGAACTCGAAGCGATGGGCCTGCGCCTGCAAGCCTTGGCCGTGTTCTTTATCATGCTGGACAATTTACGCCCCATCCGGGACTCGGCGGGAGTAGCGACCGCCGATGAGGTCGTGGGACAAGCAGCAACCCGGTTGCGGCAAGTGCTGACCAATGAGCAACCGGCGGCGCGATTCAGCGACGCTATTTTCACGGTAATGGCGCCGAATCTGTTAGGTGAAGCCCCTCTCAAGCTGGCCCGCCGCATCCGCGACGCACTGGAAACCGGTTTCTACAAGATAGGAGATCAGGCGCTGCTGTTACGGACCAGTATCGGCATTGCTGTCACTAATGACCGTAGCCAGGACCACTTGATGGTGATCCAGCGGGCGGACTCGGCCTGTGGACTGGCGCGGGAAGCTAAGGGCGAGCGCATTTATCTCCAGCAGAATGTCCCGGTGGCGAAGCGCGATCATGAGGTCTCTTCCCGGGAGCGGGTCATCGATCAAGTGCGCGAGATTGTTGACCATGAATGGCTTTGGCTGGTTTTTCAGCCTGTCGCCAGTATGCGCGGCGATATTAATCAACGGTATGAGGTATTACTACGCCTGCGCGACAGTCAGGGCCAGGAACTGGTGCCGGGCAGCGTGTTCGGCGTGGTGTATAATCACGAATTGGGTTTGGCCCTGGATCGCTGGGTTATTACCCAAGCCTTGGAAATGCTTCAGCAACGCCAAACAACAACTACTTTATTTATCAAAGTCTTGCCGATTACTTTGCAAGACAGAACCCTGAGCGTTTGGCTGCGCGAAAAGTTGGAGGAAACCGACGTTGAGGCGCAACGTATTGTATTCGAGGTCGCTGAATCGACGGCGGAACGCAGCTTGCGCGACATGTTTACCTTCCTCAGCGGCATCAAGCTGATCGGTTGCGGCTTTTGCCTGGACCGCTTTGGCCGAGGAACAGATTCGCTAAACCTGCTCAAGAATCTAGGCGCTGATTACGTCAAGCTGGATATGTATCTCGTTAACAATCTTGCCAAAGATACCAAAAAACAGTCTCAACTCAAAGAGTTGGTGCATAATCTGGACTCGTTGGGCGCCGCCACCATTGTTGGTGGCGTCGAGGATGTACAGACCATGCCGGTGTTGTGGTCGCTGGGCGTCGATCTGATCCAGGGCTTTTTCCTGCAGCATCCTTATCGCGAGATGAGTTACGATTTCGCCAGCGCCGGGTTTTAGGCATTGGAGTTGAGCAGCGTTGCATATCCATCCTGATAACTGGGATAACGAAACTGAAAGCCAGTGGCGCGAAGCCGGGCATTAGAGCAACGCTTGCTGGCTCGCAGGCGCGTAGCCGGGTTGCGACGGGTTTCAGCCCCTGGTTTTACCGGAGGTTGGAGTACACGGCGTGGTTTCGATGCCCCCAGTTGGGCGGCGAGCCAATCCAGGACGCTATCCAGGGGTGCAGGGTCGTCGTCAACCGCGATGTAAAGCTTCTCTGGTTCAGAAATTTGCAGCAGATGTTCCAGCACTCGGGCGCAGTCGTCACGATGAATGCGGTTGGTATAAATCGGCGGCCCCTCGGGACAGACGGCCATACCGTCACGGACGCTGTCAATCAGCCGGGTGCGGCCTGGACCGTAGATGCCGCCAAAGCGAACCGCGATCGCGGGCCAGCCGCTGGCCCATATTGACTGCTCACCCTGTCGGATGCAGTGACCACTGAAACTCTCGGCCTCAGCCGGTGAGTTTTCATCCACCCATTCCCCTTGATGCTGGGCGTATACTGAGGTGCTGGAAGTGAATAGCAACCGTTGCGGTTGTTGACCAGCCTGGCGCAAAGCCTCCAGTAAGTAATTGACTCCAGAGACATAAGCGGCCTGGTACTGGGATTCACTGAAACCGGCGGCCGCGGCGCTGTATACGACGAAGTCCAAATCGGGGGGAAGCGTGTTCAGGGTCGCCGGGTCGGTCAAGTCGGCAGCGATGGGCTGGATACCGCTCGGCAAATCGGCCGGACGGCGTTTGAGGCCCCAGATCTGATGTCCAGCGGCGTACAGCGCCTGTCCGAGAGCAGCGCCTACATCGCCACAGCCGGCAATCAGAATACGTGACATAATAAGTCCTTGTTCTAATATAAATTTAATGAAACCAATGGATTTCAGCCAGCGGCTATTAAACTGGTTCGACACACATGGGCGCAAGCAGTTGCCCTGGAAAGAGGATCCCACGCCGTATCGGGTGTGGATATCGGAGATCATGCTTCAACAGACTCAGGTGGCGACCGTCATTCCCTATTATGAACGGTTCGTAAACCGGTTTCCTGATATGCGCGCCCTGGCCGATGCCGAGCTGGATGAAGTGCTGCGGTTATGGGCAGGCTTGGGTTATTACGCCCGCGCTCGTCACTTGCACCAGACCGCGCGGATTTTACGGGATCGCTATGACAGCCGGATGCCGCTGAATATTGCTGCTCTTCAGGAGTTGCCGGGCATTGGCCGGTCGACGGCGGGAGCGATTCTGGCGCTGGCGGCGGGACAGCGACAGCCGATTCTCGATGGCAACGTCAAGCGTTTGTTGGCACGATTCGCTGCGGTGGAAGGCTGGCCAGGTCAGTCGCGGGTACAGGCGGCGCTGTGGGAATTGGCGGAGCGTTACACGCCGGTTGAACGAGTTGCAGATTATACTCAAGCCATCATGGATCTCGGGGCGATGATTTGTACACCGCGTCAGCCGCGTTGCCAAGCGTGTCCGCTGACCGAAGGTTGTGTCGCTCATTTCCAGGGGCGGCAGACGGACTTTCCAGCGCCGAAACCGCGCAAGGAATTACCGGTGCGCACGATTCGGATGTTACTGGCGCGTCGCGGGAATGAGGAAGTGTTGTTGGAGCGTCGGCCGCCGGTCGGCATCTGGGGTGGATTGTGGAGTTTTCCGGAATGTCCACTGGAGGTTAGCGTCGCTGACTGGTGCCAGGAGAAATTAGGGTTAATCGTAAATGTTGAACCCGCTTGGGGAATCGTGCGACATGGTCTTAGCCATTTTCGTTTGGATATCACGCCAACACCGGTTCGGGTAACGGGACAAAGCGGGATCATCATGGAAGACGAGCGGTTTGTCTGGTATAACAACGATCATTCCGCCCATCGTGGGATGGCTGCGCCGGCGAAGCGGCTGTTGGCGATGCTGGCTAATGCATCATAGCTAAATACAGGAACTTATAATGTCTCGAATGGTAAAATGCATCAAACTTGGCGCTGAGGCCGAGGGTTTGGATCGGCAACCTTATCCGGGCGAACTGGGCAAACGGATTTTCGAAAACGTATCCAAAACAGCCTGGCAGCAATGGTTGCGACAACAGACTATGCTCATTAACGAATACCGGTTAACCCCGTTCGAGCCCAAGGCTCGCCAGTTCCTGGAAGAACAGATGACGCAGTTCTTCTTTGGAGAGGGAGCAGCCCCACCCGAAGGTTATGTCCCGCCACAAGCCTGAGAATCTTGACGCCGAGGCTGGGAACTGCTTAAATGCGCGCCTGTTTTGCATTTTGCCTAATTTCGGCCAGGTAGCTCAGTTGGTAG
>JAGRHM010000514.1 GCA_020445005.1 Candidatus Competibacteraceae bacterium
TGCTGCTCATCTCCCATGACCGCGATGTGCTGGACAACGTCGCCGATCACATTGTCCATATCGATCAACAGCGCGTAACCTTGTATCCAGGCAACTACGCCGACTTCGAGGAACAACGCGCCGCCCGATTGGCGCTGCAACAGGCGGCGTATGAGAAGCAGCAGCGGGAAATCGCCCATCTGGAAAGTTTCATCACCCGCTTCCGCGCCAAGGCGACCAAAGCGCGGCAGGCGCAAAGTCGTGTGAAAGCTCTGGAGCGCATGGAGCGCATCGCCGCTGCTCACGTCGATTCACCCTTTCAATTCCAGTTCGCGCCGCCGGAACGATTGCCGAATCCCTTGCTGACGGTTGAAAACGTGGCGGCAGGTTACGACGGACGGCCCGTAGTGGAGCGGGTTCATCTGGTGATCGGTTCCGGCGCGCGGATCGGGTTACTCGGTCACAACGGCGCTGGCAAATCCACATTGATCAAACTGCTGGCTGGCATACTGTCCCCACTAGCCGGGCGGATGGAAACCGGCCAGGGGCTGATGATCGGTTACTTCGCCCAGCATCAACTGGAGCAACTGCGACCGGACTGGAGTCCGCTGCGGCATTTACAGCAACTCGACACGCGGACCAGCGATCAGGACTTGCGCAATTTCCTCGGCGGCTTCGGTTTTGCCGGCGACCGGGCGCTGGAAGCAGTCGTGCCCTTTTCCGGCGGGGAAAAAGCCCGCCTGGCGCTGGCCTTGCTCATCTGGCAACGGCCCAATCTGCTGTTGCTGGACGAGCCGACCAATCACCTCGATCTGGAAATGCGTCACGCCCTGACGCTGGCTTTGCAGGACTATCAGGGCGCGTTGATCGTGGTTTCGCACGACCGCCATTTGCTGCGCACCGTGACGGATGAATTTCTGCTGGTCGCGAACGGCGGAGCACAACCCTTCAACGGCGATCTGGACGACTATCGGGACTGGTTGAATGCCCAACAGCGCGCGGTGAATCGCGATGCGGCTTCGAGCAACGCCGGCGCCGGGAATAGCGCGGTGGAGCGCCGCGAGCAGAAACGCCAGGATGCGGAGCGTCGTCAGCAACTGGCGATTAAACGCAAGCCGCTGGATCAGCAAATCCGCACACTTGAACAGCGCATGGACCTATTGCACCGAGAACAGAAAACTCTAGACGCCGCTCTCGCCGATCCAGCCAGTTATGACGAAGCCAACAAGAATCGACTCAGGGAATGGCTATTGCGTAAGGGCGAAGTGGATCGGGAACTAGCGGCGCTGGAAACGCAATGGCTAGAAGTTCAGGGAGCGATTGAGGCGCTTGCTGCTGATCTTACTTGATCAAAGTCTCTAGAGTTTCCGCATCGGCCAGATCTTTTGTTCTTCCCGTTGTTCTCTTATTGCGAATAAGATCATCGATCCCTGGCACGTGAACTTCGATTCCCTCGATGTCCACCGTTAGCGATCGCTCGAACGTTTCCGCAAAATCGAGTCCGGATGCCGTCGTGATGATATCGATGCGTCTTGGAGCCACTCCGATCTGGAAAATAGTTCCATCCGTCTGTAGATCGTTTGCGGTAAGGTCATGCAGGGGAGCGCCAAAACGTTGCAATGCGCGCAGGACGGCATCCGCATTCTGTGGTGATGGCATAACCCAGATGTCGATGTCCATCGTGGCGCGGAGATAACCGTGAGCAGCCAATGCATAAGCGCCAACGAGCAGAAATCTAGCTTTCTCGTCGACTAACGCTTGTAACATGTCTTTGTAATCTTCGTTCAGCATCGTAGCGTTTGGTCAAGGAGGCAAGCTCTCGTGTCAGCGGCCAGACGAGACTGATGCGCTCCGCCGGGGACCCTGGCGTTAAGTCGTCGTTTCTACGGTCTGACATCCGGAATTTTGCGGTTTGCGTTCTATTCACGCGGTGACTACTTTAAGAAATCGGTTGCGTCGCGCCAGATAAGTATAACGATCAATGAATGCAAGCTGTGAGGTTGTGGAGACGTCTATGAACTGGAATTGTCTGCTGTCCCGCGTTCGTCCCGGATTGCCCCATCCGCATCCTGCCAACGAAGCACGCACCGATTTTCAACGTGATTTCGACCGTATTGTCTTTTCCTCGGCATTTCGCCGGCTCCAGGACAAGACTCAGGTCTTTCCCCTCGCGCAGAGCGATTATGTCCGCACCCGTCTAACCCACAGTCTGGAAGTGTCCAGCGTCGGGCGCTCGCTGGGCGCGATGGTCGGCGACAGCGTCATCAAACGGCATGGCTTGAAAAGCGTTTATCCACAGGATTTTGGCGCGATCGTCGCCGCCGCCAGCCTGGCCCACGATATCGGCAATCCCCCGTTTGGCCACGCCGGTGAAGACGCCATCCGTCTCTGGTTCACTGCCTCCGCAACCGGTCGGGCGGTGCTGGACTCGTTGCCCGAGGCGCAACGTCAGGATTTCCTGCGTTTCGAGGGCAACGCCCAAGGCTTTCGCATCATCACCCGCCTGCAAAGTCCTGATAATCCTGGCGGGATGCAACTGACCTGCGCCACTCTCGGCACTTTTACCAAATATCCTTGCGCTTCATGGCTGCCTGCTGAACCTCCTGCCGGCATCGCCTTTAAAAAATTCGGTTTCTATCAGGATGACGCCGACTTGTTCGCCGAAGTGGCCAGTCAACTGGGACTCGAACCCGTATTGCCCGGCGCCTGGAGCCGCCATCCGCTCGCCTACCTGGTCGAAGCGGCGGATGACATCTGCTATCGCATCATCGATGTGGAAGACGCCTTCCGGCTTCAGCAATTGCTCTTTGAGCAGGTGCGTGATTTATTGCTGCCCCTGACCGGTGAAGCGCATCGCGCCGAACGCAAAATGGCGCATATCACCCGGTCCAAGGAAAAAATCGAATACCTGCGCGCCAAAGCCATCGGCGCTATTATCGACCAGGTCCATCAGTGCTTCATGGAGCATGAGGACGCTATCCTGGCCGGCGCGTTCCCAGGGGAATTACTCGATATTATCCCCGCTGCCGAAGCCATGCGCGCTTTGAAGGATTGTGGCGAAAACCAGGTTTATGTTTCCAGGCCCGTCATCGAAGTGGAAGCCGCCGGCTTTGAAGTGCTTGCAGGATTGCTGGAAGCGTTTGTGACCACGGTCAATGATCTGGCCATGTATGGCGCAAACGCCTCGCCTAAAAGTCGAATGCTGGTTTACTTAATACCAGAGCAGTTCGCTGGTCCTGGACGTTGCCCAGCCGCCGATCCCTATCGCCGGGCGCTGGCCATTACCGATTTTGTGTCCGGCATGACGGATTCCTATGCCGTGGCGCTGTTCAAGAAATTGACCGGCATGTCGTTGCCTACTGGCTGAAAATCCCCTATCCCTCTTTTTCAAAGGGGGAGTCAGTCATCGTCAATTAACGGCACAAATACCACCGGCAACACGCTCCGGCTGAGCACAACCCCTTGGGTATCCTTTTCCAGCACGCGCAGATCCTGGGTGCGATGGCGTGCACCGACGGGAATGACCAGTCGTCCGCCTGGTTTCAATTGCCGCACCAACGCCGGCGGCGTTTCCGTCGCCGCGGCGGTCACAATGATCCCATCAAACGGCGCCTGTTCTTCCCAGCCCTGGACACCGTTACTGGCGCGAACCACTACGTTGGCAATCCCGAGTTCTCGCAAGCGCTGCGTTGCAAGATTCGCCAATTCGGGTATGCGTTCCAGCGTGTAGACCTGCTGGACCAGGTGGGCCAGTACTGCCGCCTGATAGCCTGACCCTGTGCCGATTTCCAGCACGACATCCTCCGGCCCCGGCGCCAGCAACTCGGTCATCAGGGCCACGATAAAGGGCTGGGAAATGGTCTGACCTCGCCCGATAGGCAACGGCATGTCGGCATAGGCCAAGTCCTGCTGTTCGGGCGCAACGAAACAATGTCGAGGTGTTGCCGCCATCGCTTCGATCACTCGATCACTGAGCTTGTTAAGACCTGTTGATCGCGCGGTTTCGCGGGTTTCCACCAGCACTCGCTCCACAAGCCAGCGGTGCGCCTCCGTGTGGTTCTCAGCCGGTTTGTCGCTCATAGTGTTGTCCTCCAGATCGTCGCCGCGCCGCGCCGCGCCGGAATGCCATATCCAAGGTCAGAATCCGCGCGATGAGATCACCCGCACATAACAGCGGTTGCCGACGAAGACCCGCTAGCAGACCCGCGACAGGTGCGGTCACATGCACCTGGATATTGCCGGAAATACCATCATAGATTTGACCCAGTTCCTCGCCCGCTCGCACCCAGCGTCCCACTTCCAGCCGCGAGGCGAAGATACCGGATCTTTCCGCCCGCAGATCACACACCTGCCGCCGGTTAAAGTAATGTAAGTCTTCTTCGCCTTCGACCAGTTGCAGGCCGCCAACAACTCCGGTGCGACTGAGAAACGCTACGAGCGAGCGAAACAGAATTTCACAATGTCCGGTTTGCAGGTTACCCGACTGCCCGGCGCGGATAACGAAATTCTCACCCCGGTGTGGCCGCCATGCCCGCGCGAGTTCGCCCGCTTCATCCGAGTCCGCGGGTTGTTCAATCACTGCTGGCAACCCGAACAAGCAGGCGCTCGCTCGTTCATCATCGTTTGGCGCGTATAGCCATACCTGTGGCATTTCCTCAAGATCGCTATGGGCGGCGCGCACGTTGACCCGATAATAAGCAGCCTGGGTGATGGCCATGACTCTGTCGCGCACGGATTCCGTGGTGGAACAGCAACCTTGGTCGTCGACGCGCCGGGCATGCCCCGACAGGCTCCGTAGCGCGTCAACACTGGGAATAATCACTACTCGTTCACGCAAATAGAGTTCACGCCGCTCTCCAGCTTCGATGCTCTGCAGGAACGCCGCCAGTCGGGATAGGACGAATATGCCATTCAGTTCGTTGCTTTGTAGATCTGCGACCAGCGCCAACTGTGGCGTGCGTTCCGGTGGACCAATATCGGGATGTAGCGCCGCTTTGTGGCCTCGCAACCGAATCACCCGCCCGCAATTGATCCTATTGATCAAGGCTCTGCTCCATTAAGAGTACATTACCGTTGAATGAAAATTCTTTAACTCCCTGCCAGTTAAGCATAGTTCAACTTTCAGATTTCACATGGTGAATTTATCCAGCGCCTCCGCAGCTGCTGAACACCGCTGATGGATGCACCCTTGGCAGAAAAATTGTGGTTTTTAATGTTGCGCTGCAACATAAACCTCGCTATATTGCATTGCAGCAATGCAACCATCCTACAAGAAGATGAGGAGTCCATCATGGTCGTCAATCTGTTCAGCAAGGCGCTGGAAACTCTGCAAGTTTTGCCAGACCCCCTGGTTAAAGCCAACCGGCTTTTCGTTGAAAACATAGAAAAAATATTGGTATTCCAAATGAATGCGCTTAAATCCTATCTGGATATCGGCTTGAACCAGATGAGAGCCGCAGCCGAGGTCACGGATGTAAAGAGCTTTCAGGACTTTTGCAAGCGTCAAAGCGAAATCGCGCAAACGGTCCAGTACAAACTGATGCGGGATAGTAAGGCCATGTCGGATATGACCCTGCGTTTCAAGTCAGAAATGGATCACTTGACCCAGGTGACGCTACAGGATGTGCTGCCCAAGGCTGCCTAAGTCACCGATTTATTTGCAATTGCCGCCTCGTCCGTGCAGAGGCGGTGTTTTTTTATCTAGCTCGACAATCATCGTTGCTTCTCCCACCCACTCTTGCGGTCGTTTGCGAATCGCCCATCCAGCGGGCCAATGCGATTGCCTTGGCGACTGAACTCGCCTTACCGCTGGCGACCGAACAGTCGCCTGCTTCAGCCACCCATCACCTGGCGTTGACCCTCGAACGGCTGGAATTGCGAGAGCTAGGTGTCGGCGCGCCTGGCCCGATTTATGTTGATTTCACTGCAGGGGCCGCGGATCATCGGCGTCGATGGGGCGGCGGTCGTCAACAACCGCTTGCCCGGGCCGTCGGTCTCAAAGGTAGCTCTGGGCTGACTGTCATCGATCTGACTGCTGGCCTGGGACAAGATGCTTTCGTACTAGCCTGTCTCGGTTGCTCTCTGCGTCTGGTGGAACGCTCGCCCGTCATTGCCGCTTTATTGCGGGACGGGTTGCGCCGGGCAAGCTTGAACCCGGACATTGGCGCGATGGTTACACAAAGGATGAGTCTTCAAGTAGCGGACGGTCGGAAATACCTCCTGAGCTTGAATGCAAGCGAGTGGCCGGAGGTAATTTACCTGGACCCCATGTATCCCGAGCGCCGGAAAACTGCGCTGGCCAGTAAGGAAATGCGCTTGCTTAGGGCGTTGGCGGGCGATGATCTCGATGCGCCGGAATTATTGGCGACCGCCTTGACCCACGCCCGGCGGCGGGTGGTGGTCAAGCGTCCGCGACGGGCGCCTGCTTTATCCGGGCCGATGCCCGACGCCCGGATCATCGCGCCGAACACCCGCTTTGATCTCTATCTGCCGCATCCCAAAATCGCCTGCAAACGGACTCCCACTACATCAACGGCGATGGATTAGCCAGCACTGCGGGCTTGGTAACCGGGGTGACCGGCGGGTGCGCCAGTTGTCCGTAGTCCCGGATAATTTTCTCGACATACGCCTGGGTTTCCGCATAAGGCGGCACCCCGCCATAACGGACCACAGCGCCCTCGCCGGCGTTATAGCCCGCCAGCGACAGGCGCACATCACCCTGAAAATAGGCCAGCAGCCAGCGTAGATAAGCCATGCCGCCCTGGAGATTCTGCACTGGATCATAAGGGTCCTGGACCCCGAACCGTTCAGCGGTCTCAGGGATCAGTTGCATCAAACCCTGGGCGTTTTTAACCGAGCGGGCTTGCGGGTTAAAGCCGGATTCGGCCTCGATCACCGCGAGCACTAGCGCCGGCTGCAAGCCATAGCCTGGCGCCAGGCGATTGACCAGCGACACAATCTGCGCCTGTTCCGGTGAAGTGGGCTTTTTGCGGCGAACGATCACGGGCGCTGGCGGCTTGGGGGTCGGATCGACCGGCTCCACGCAATGCGCCTGTTCAACCTTGGCGGGATCATCCACCCGCGCCAGCATTCGCTTGGCGGGCGCATCGCCTTTGGCTGCGGCGAGCCGAAACCAGGCGGCTGCCTGAGCATCGTTCCGCGCCACGCCGCGACCGTTAGCGTACATCCAGCCCAACTGGTACTGAGCTTCCAGATGGCCGCGTCGCGCCGCCGCGCAATAGAGTTGCATGGCCCGCTCGTAGCTTTGGGGCACGCCTTCGCCATGCTCATAACGTGTGGCCCATTCGACCTGTGCGACCGGGGTTTCCTTGATCAGCTTAATCCAGGCGGGATCGACGCTCATACCGTGAGCGCTAACGCCCAGGCTGCCGAGGATCCAGACTCCGAGGTATTGAAGCCACCGTGTCAAACTGCCTTCCTCTGTCTATGATTTATTGATTTCTCAGTATGCTATGCAAATTTTTCCAAAATTTCCAGCCCATCCCTGTGGCTTGAAGTGGATGCTGCAAGAGTGACGCCTTTTGAAATATTGCAAAAAAATGATGGCGTCCGCTGAGAAACCCTGCGGGTTACTGTAGACTTCATGGTTCTTATTGAAACGATGCATATTACAAAAACCACTGTTGAGTAAATCGAAAGGAGGTCTCGATGGTCACCTACACGACCGAATCCATCCGTAACATTGCCCTGGTCGGGCATGGCGCGGCAGGAAAAACGATCCTGGTAGAGTCCATTCTCCATCAATCCGGCAAGCTTGCTGCTCCCGGCGCCGTGGAAAAGGGCAACACGGTTTGCGACTTTGATCCACAGGAAAAAGCCCATCAACATTCCCTGGACGCCGCTCTGGTCAACCTCGATTATCAGGATATTCACATCAATCTGATTGACACGCCCGGATTCCCGGACTTTCTCGGCCAGGCGATTGCCGTGTTGCC
>JAGRHM010000515.1 GCA_020445005.1 Candidatus Competibacteraceae bacterium
CGATTCGCCGATGGCAAAGCCGATGAAGCACTTGCCAGCTAGCGCTGGCGAAACGAACAGCAGAATCGCCAACATGATCAACAGTTCGGTGGAAATCAGCAGCATCCCGATGGAAATACCGGATTTCAATGGAATGGCGTAAACCGGATAAGCGTGACCCCGGAGCGCCGCAAAAGCGGTGCGGCTATTGGCCAGGGTGTTGATGCGGATGCCGAACCAGGCCACGCCCATCGAGCCGGCGATGCCAATGAGCGAAAAGGCCAGGATTAATAACACTTCAAGCACGTTCATGTGCTGGACCCAGCCGAAATAGGCCACAATCACGACGGCGATAAACGCTTCCAGAAGCAACAGGAACTTGCCTTGTGTGATCATGTACGTCTTGCAGGTCTCGTAAATCAGTTCACTGACCTCCGCCATCGAACGATGCACCGGCAGACGGCTGACCTGAAGGTAAATGACCGCACCGAAGAGCAGCCCGCCGAGACAGATGAGCAAACTCCAGGAAAGCAGGGTTGCGCCTGAAACGCCACCCAGAAACTGTGCAAGCGATGCGTCACCCAGATTGGGTAATACCAGATTGGCCTCGCTGACATGCGGCGTTGCTGCAAAGGCCGGGAACGCGCTCATTCCGAGCGCGACCAGCAGCATCAACAGCAATTGGCGTACTATCCCCCGATACTGCGCGCGCGCGAGGGCTGAACTTGCGGATATCATGTTTCCTCCAAGATAACTTGATTAGCCAACGCCCGGAATGGACGACGCGAAATCGTTAGCAACTGTCGTGCCTTAAAAATTATTTTTATAACCAATTGTAAAATAGCTATTTTATGATAAGACAAGGTAGTCTGTTGTGGCAGACGCCACTGTACAACAACGGTAATTGTGAATAATCAAACAAGTTCAAGAGGTGGGTGTCCGAGGCACTTAATCCGAACTTTTGTGGCCAAAAAAGCGGTATAGCCTGAAGTAACCAATCAAGGGGAGTGAACATGAAAAAAATTTATATCGAACATCAGCCTGACGCCAAACAACTGAATGAGATGAAAGTTCAGGAGTGGCCTGCCTGGACGAAAGAAGTTTCTGAATTTCCTTGGGAATACGACGCGGAGGAAACTTGCTACGTCTTGGAGGGCCAGGTTACTGTAACGCCGGAAGGCGGCGAACCGGTCGAAATCGGTCCAGGCGACCTGGCGACTTTTCCCAAGGGCATGCGCTGCACCTGGAAAGTCTCCGCACCGGTCCGCAAGCACTATACATTTTCGTGACGGAACCAGAGATGCTGCCTGATTCCCTGATAGCGTCCGACGAACCGGTTCTGCAGGCCACTGGCCTCGTCAAACAGTTCGCCGGTCGTCGCGTGGTCGACGAAGTCGGTTTGCGCTGTCAAGCTGGTCAGGTGCTGGGCCTGCTGGGCGCTAACGGAGCGGGCAAGACCACGACTCTGCGTATGTGTTACGGATTCCTCCAGCCTGACGCCGGGACGATTCGCATCGCCGGCATCGACCGGCGGATTGACCCCGAAGCAGCCGCCCGGCGGGTGGGCGTCTGCACCCAAGACGACACGTTCGACGCCGATTTCACGGTGCGCGACAACCTGTTGCAGATGAGCCGCTACTACCGCCCACGACCAGCGGAAATCAAGGCGCGCATAGCGGCTTTGCTGGAGCGTTTTGGGCTGGATCGCTATGCGCACGCTAAACCCGACACCCTCTCCGGCGGCTACCGGCGACGACTCATGATCGCCCGCGCCCTAATTCATGAACCGCAATTACTGTTCCTGGACGAACCCACGACCGGACTGGACCCGCAGGCGCGGCTGGAGGTCTGGGAACTGATTGACGCGCTCCGCCGTGACGGACTGGGCATTGTCCTGACCACCCACTATATGGACGAAGCTGAACGCTTGTCGGATGAGCTGCTGGTTTTGCGCGAAGGTCGTGTGGTGGCCTCCGGGCAATCCCGCGCCGTGCTGGGCGACCTGGTGGGGGAACACATGCTAGTGCTGGACGCGCATGATCCGGCGGCGCCCGCGGTCCGCGCCTGGGTGCGGCAGGCCGGTTTGCCGGAGCCGGCCCGGGTACTTTCCGACTTGCATATTGCCCTGGATGGACCGGGTTTGGCCCAGTTCAGCAGCCAGTTTGGCGATCTGCGCTTTGAAGTCCGTCCTCCGACCCTGGACGACCTGTTCCTGAAGCTGGCCGAGAAATCATGATCCTACACTATCGCGCTGCCTTTCAGTGGCAAAGTCACGCCGTTCTCGGTCGGCACCTGACCGTGTATCGGCGCAACTGGCACACTGCCGCCCTGCCGCCCTTGTTGGAACCGGTTATCCTGTTGCTGGCGTTCGGCGTGGGACTGGGCGGCTTTATCCCGGAATTCGCCTGGCGCGGGCAACCGGTTTCCTATCTTGCTTATCTGGCCCCCGGCATGTTGGCCTATACTGCGTTTATGACAGCCTTCTTTCAGGCGCTGTTTGCAGCCTACATCCGTATGCATTACCAGAAGACCTGGGAAGGGCAACTCATTACCCAGGTGCGGTTGGAACATGTCGTCTGGGGTGAAATGCTGTGGGCGGCAACGCTGGGGACAACCTATGCCCTGATCGTGACCTTGGTGCTGGCGGGATTTTCCCTGAGCGGTTGGTTGGATTTGCACTGGTTCAGCGCGCTGCTGGTTCTGCCGTTATTGTTTCTCGCCGCCCTGGCCTTCGCGACGCTGGGCCTGTTGTTCACGGCGATTGTGCCCAGCATCGATCACATGAACATCCCGTTTTTCCTGGTGATCATGCCTTTGGGCTTCGCCAGCAGCACCTACTTTCCAATGGAAGGCGATTCCCTGTGGGCCGCCGTGTGGCTGACCCTGAATCCCTTACATCATCTGGCGGAGGGGATTCGTCATCTGATGCTGGTGGGTGAAATGAATTATCATCTAGCCGCCGCGTTTGGCCTGTTTTTGTTGATGATTCTGATTCTGGCGCCGGTCGATGAACTGCTGTTGCGGCGGCGAGTGTTGGGCGAAGGCTGAATGCTTGCAGTATGAGGATAAAGACATGACCGACCAGAAGGCTTTTGTGAACAATGTGCTTGAGGCCACCATCCGCATTAGCGTCATCCTCCTGCTGGCGGTTTGGTGCTTTGACATTGCCCGACCCTTTATCATTCCAATCATCTGGGGGATCATCATCGCTGTCGCCATATACCCCGGTTATCTTAGGGTGCGAGGCATGATGGCCGGGCGCGGCAGTGCGGCGGCAGTGCTGATGACGGTGCTGGGGCTGGCGCTGCTCATCACACCGACGATTATGTTAAGCACGACCCTGGTGGACAGTATCCAGGGCCTGGCAAAGGGCTTACAGCAGGGAACCATCGTCGTGCCGCCGCCTGGCGAGAATGTCAAAGGCTGGCCGCTGATCGGCGAGCAACTGCATACCTTCTGGAGCGAAGCTGCGGAAGACTTGTCGTCCGCCGCGGCGAAAATTGCCCCACAACTCAAGACGACCGGCGCGTGGCTGCTGTCGATGGCAGCGGGAGTTACTTTTGGCATCCTGCAATTCGTGATCGCCATTATCATCGCCGGTTTCCTGCTCGCGAGCGCCGAGGGAGGCGCGAAAGCGACACAAGCGATCGCCGCTCGTCTGGCCGGCGACAAAGGCGCCGAGTTCGCCCGGCTGGCGGAAGCCACCGTGCGCAGCGTGACCCGGGGGATTCTCGGCGTCGCTTTGATTCAAGCCCTGCTCGCCGGTCTCGGTTTCATGGTTATGGGCGTTCCCGGTGCCGGTCTCTGGGCGCTGCTTTGTTTGTTACTGAGCGTGGTTCAGATTGGCGTCATCTTCGTGAACTTGCCCATCGTCCTCTACGTTTTTTCCACGGCGGACCCGATCCCGGCGGTTCTGTTTCTGATCTGGAGCATCTTTGTCACGCTGATAGACAATATTCTGAAACCCATCGTGCTGGGCCAGGGCGTCGACGTTCCTATGGCGGTGATCTTCGTCGGGGCGATTGGCGGTTTCCTCAGCTCGGGAATTATTGGGCTGTTCGTCGGCGCGGTCGTCCTGGTGCTGGGTTACAAGCTATTTCTGGCCTGGTTGTACCCAACGCCCGAAGTCCAGGCGGTTGTTTTGGAAAGAATGGAGGGGACGCGCTCATGATTGGCGCTATCGCTGGCGATATCATCGGTTCGGTGTATGAATTCACCCCGATCAAAACTCCGGACTTTCCCCTTTTTCATCCCGGCGGACGGTTTACCGACGATAGCGTTCTGACGATTGCGATTGCCGAGGCCATTCTCTCCGGCCGCTCCTATCTCGAAACGGTTCGGGAGTTTGGACGCCGCTATCCCCGCGCCGGCTATGGCGGATCGTTCATGGCGTGGCTGATGGCTGAAGACCTTCGACCGTACCAGAGTTGGGGAAACGGTTCGGCGATGCGGGTCAGCCCGGTCGGCTGGGCGTTTACCTCCGAGGAAGAGGTGTTGCGGCAGGCGTGCTTGAGCGCTGAAATCACCCACAATCATCCTGAAGGCGTCAAAGGCGCGCAGGCCACGGCGCTGGCTGTTTATTTAGCCCGCATGGGCGCGGCCAAGGAGACGATACGCGCCCGCATACAAATGCAGTTCGGCTATGACCTGGATCGGACGGTTGAGGATATCTGGCCTACTTATCACTTTGATGTGTCTTGTCAGGGCACCGTTCCGGAGGCTCTGGTGGCGTTTCTGGACGCCAATTCCTATGAAGAAGCGGTGCGCTATGCGATTTCGCTCGGCGGCGACAGCGATACCCTCGCCTGTATTACCGGCAGCATCGCTGAAGCCTTTTATGGCGGCGTTCCCGAGGCGATCCGCGCGGAAGTCCAGGCGCGCTTAACTCCCGACCTGTGGCAAGTCACCGAGGCGTTTTGCCGGAAATATTGCGCCTTTGGGTAGGGCCAGATAGCAGTTCATTGCGCATTCACCCGCGAGTCACCGTGCAGGACGTCCAACAGACGCCATCCCACCACCCGGCAGGCTTCGCGCGCATAGCTTTCCTCGCCGCCGAACACAATAACCGGGGGCAGCGCGGCGTCGCCGGCCAGAGTTAGCCAGTTCCGGGCCGCTTGCAGCCAGTCCGCCGCCAGGGTATAGCCCGATTTGATTTCGATCGCTTGCAAACCTCCTGGCGTTTCATACAGCACATCGACTTCATGGCCAACGTGATCGCGCCAGAAATACAGATCAGCCGGCTGGCCGGCGTGGAAGCGCTGCTTGACCAGTTCGCTGACCACCCAGGTTTCAAACAGCGCGCCGCGCAGGGCATGGGTTTCGATGCTCATCGCCTCGCGAATGCCCAGCAACCAGGCCATCAGACCGACATCCAGGAAATACAGTTTCGGGGTTTTCACCAGCCGCTTGCCAAAGTTGCGGTAGTAGGGCGGCAAACGCATGACCAGATAGCTGGCTTCCAGAACCGACAGCCAATCGCGCGCGGTGACCGCGGAAATCCCGCAATCGGCACCCAGGGCCGTCAGGTTAAGCAGTTGGCCGGAGCGCGCCGCGCACATCCGCACAAACCGCTGGAACTGGGTCATATCGCGGATGGCGATCAGTTGCCGCACGTCGCGCTCCAGGTAGGTGGCGACATAATTGGGAAACCAGTCCGCTGGCGACAGCTCGCGATCGTACAGTGCCGGATAACCGCCCTGCCAGAGCATGGCTTCCAGGGAGCTTGGTTGCCGGCCAACCCCGGCCAGTTCGCCGATGGAGAAAGGGAGGAGTTCAACACGCCCGACCCGACCCGCGAGCGATTGGGTGACGCCGGACATCAGATCGAACTGGGCCGAGCCGGTCAGAATGAAATCGCCCATCCGGCGACGATCATCGACCAGTCCCTGCAACCAGGACAGCAGCGCCGGGCAGCGCTGCGCCTCGTCGAGAATGGCGCCTTCTTCGAAGCGTTGTAAAAACCGGCGCGGATCCTGCTCGGCGAACTCGCGTTCTTCCGGATTTTCCAGCGAAACATAAGGCTTGTCAGTGAACGTCGCTTTGGCCAGGGTCGTTTTGCCGGACTGACGCGGGCCGGTTAAGACAATGATGGGAAAGCCTTTGGCCAACCGATGCAAAACGCTCGTCGCCGTGCGGGGAATCATTTTTTACAAATCCAAAGTAGAACTATTGATTTGTAATTTTAAGGGTGGCGTCGGACACTGCGCAAGGAAAATCCGCCTTCGCTGGCGTTGCGCGCTATTCAGCATAGGGAAAGCGTTTGTTTCATCATTTTTCCTCGTGTAAATTTTTCTGTGATCGGAACCGTTGGGTGGGTTTGACGCACATGCCATGCGCTACTAACCTTTGCCATCCCAGGAAAACTTACAGGACCAAAACTTTTATGGCGGCCCACTAGAGGGACGAGGAGCATGGCGGGATTTCCAGGGTTGCAAGGCTTGCATTGGATGATTTACCGCTATTAAATATTAAAAAATACTTATTTAAATCAAAGTGATTTTGGTAAATAAGCGGAAACTGTATGATCACTTATTGTCGCGGACGCTTCGCGCCCGGACAACGGGGCGGCGGATTAAAATCCGCTGTTTGCGCGGTGCGAAACGTCGCACAACCATACGGATCAACCGGACATCGCCCGTCCAAAACAGCGTTTTGTCCGGGCTCGCCGGTTATC
>JAGRHM010000516.1 GCA_020445005.1 Candidatus Competibacteraceae bacterium
GTCTACCAGGTCAGCGGCGAATACGCCATGTTGCTGGCAGCGGCGCAAAATGGCTGGCTGGATGAGCAGGCGGTGGTATTGGAATCGTTGTTGGCGATCAAGCGCGCTGGGGCGGACGCCATTCTGACTTATTTCGCCGGATCAGCGGCGGATTGGTTGCGGCAGGGATCATGAAGCGGGGAACGGTGTGGCTGCTGGCGGCGCTGGGCATCGCGCTAAGCGGGTTTTTCCTGGCGATCATGCGTCCGCCCGGCGAGCAATCGTCGCCGCCGGGTCAGGATTTGCCCTGGCAGATGACCGTTAGCCCGGACGGGGCGACCCTGACGGTATTTGGATTGACTTTGGGCGAGAGTACGCTGCGCGATGGGGTGAACAAGCTGGGTCGGCGTTATGAACTGGGCGTATTTGAGGATCAAGCAGGACGTTTGAGTCTGGAAGGTTATTTCCGCGATGCAGTGGTGGGCGGGCTGAACGCGCGCCTGGTGCTGTCGGCGCAGTTGCCGGAATCAGTGCTAATGGCGCTGAAAACCCATGCCGGTGAGGGTAAGTCGATGGCGGATCGGGGGCGACGTTATTCAGTGATCGAGGCTGATCAGGATTTTGCGTTGCGCGCCGTGATTACCGCCATCACTTATCTGCCCGTGGTGAAGTTCGATGCTGATTTGGTGCGGCAACGCTTTGGCGAACCGACGGAGTGTGTAGCGGTTCAGGACGGCGCGCACTGGTTGTATCCGGCTCTGGGTTTGGATTTGTTGCTGGGCGACAATGGCGGCGCATTGCTGCAATACGTCCCGCCAGCGGAATTTGAACAGCGTTTGCGCGCGCCGTTGCGTGATTGAATGTTAGCTGTCCTATGGTTACATTCGTTTGGAATCTGCATCATGACAGCAACGGCTGAAAAACTTGCAACCATCAGGAGGATGAACAGGTGCGCGCCGTTCCCTTTGACGCGATTGCATTTCCCCTCGGCGACGTGTGGGCTTAGCGATGGGTCGGCAGGGGCGCGATTAACGTCCGCCTCAGCGAGGTTTGATTATGGAAACGGCGGAGCAGGCCAGACCACAGCGGAATGAACGATAGCGGATGCTCGCTTGAGGAATCCACGCGATGACGAAGACGCCATTTTTAAGAGTCATTACCCTGCGCAACTATAAAAGCATCGCTGCCTGTAAACTTCGTTTACCGGCGCTGGCCTTTCTGGTGGGGCCTAACGGTTCAGGCAAAAGCAATTTTCTCGATAGCTTGCGGCTGGTTTCCGACTCGCTCAAGACCTCACTGGACCACGCGCTACGTCACCGGGGAACGATCAAGGAAGTTCGCCGCCGTTCAGGCGGTCATCCCAATCACTTTGCCATTCGCCTGGATTTTTCCCTGCCATCGGGCGCTATCGGCCATTTCAGCTTCCGGGTAGGCGCAAAACCGGCTGGTGGATTTGAAGTGCAGTATGAAGAATGCCGGATTTACGACCCTGCCCTGGGCTTGACTGAACATTTCTATCATGTCGAGTCCGGCAAAATAAAAAGTGCCTCTTTCGATCCGCAACCAGCCAGTTTGCCGGATCGCCTGTTTCTGGTTGCGGTTTCCGGGTTGCCTGAATTCCGCCCGGTGTTCGATGCGCTGTCCCGGATGGAGGTCTATAACCTCAATCCAAAAGAAATCAGCGCCATGCAGAAACCTGATCCTGGCGAGTTGCTGCGGCGGGATGGCGGAAATATCGCCAGCGTGTTTAATCAGCTTCCGGACAGCGCCCAAGAGCAGATCAATCAATATCTAGTGCGGATTGTCCCCGGCGTTTCCGATGCGGAAACCCGGACTCTCGGTTCTCAGGAAACCATCGAGTTCCGGCAGGCCATCAAAGGTCAGAAACACCCGTGGCGGTTTCTGGCGGCGTCGATGTCCGATGGAACGCTGCGGGCGTTTGGCATCCTCGTGTCCATTTTCCAATCCCTCAAAGCGAGTGATCAAAAACCGCTGCTGGTTGGACTGGAAGAGCCGGAAATGACGCTGCACCCAGCGGCGGCGGGTATTCTCCTGGCGGCGTTGCGGGAAGGATCACAGCACACGCAAATTCTTGTTACCAGCCACAGCCCGGATCTCCTGGACAATCCTGACATTTCACCGGACTCATTGCTCGCCGTAGACAACGTCGATGGCGTAACCCGGATTGGCGCAATCGACGCTGCTGGTCAACAGGTTCTGCGTGAACGCCTGTTTACCTCCGGAGAACTCCTGCGCCAGAATCAGTTGGCTCCGGATGAAGAAAGCCTGGTGGATATCAGGGATGAACGACAACTCAATATCTTTGAACTGAATAAATGAACCGACCGGCGATTATTCCAATTGTGGAAGGGCATGGCGAAGTGGAGGCCGTGCCGTTGTTGCTGCGGCGTATTGCCTGCACCGTCACGCCTGGATTGTTGCCAAGGATTAATCTGCCCAACCGAATCAAAGCCAAGTCCTTTCTTAACGATCCCGGCTATTTTCGAAAGCACATTAGCCTGGCTGCCGCCAAGGCGGCTCAGTTTCAAGGATTGGTGCTCATTTTGCTCGATTGTGAAGATGACTGTCCGGCTGAATTGGGACCAGAACTGTTGCGACGAGCCATCGCCATACGCTGTGATGTGCCTTATTTTGTGGCGCTTGCCTATCGTGAATTTGAGACCTGGTTCATTGCGGCGACGGAGTCTTTACGGGGCTGGGAAGGATTACCGGATTATCTGGCCGCTCCCCCGGACCCGCAGGCGATTCGCGGCGCTAAGGAATGGCTAAGTCACAATATGCCGGGCGGTTATGATCCGGTCATTCATCAGGTGCGCTTTTGCCAGCATTTTAACTTTACCGCTGCCGCCGCTATTCCTTCCTTTCAGCGGCTGCTGGCGTATTTTGCAAGCTATTTCAAAGTTGAATGACCATTAGCGTTACGCGATCCGCTTTCCCATCGTCGAGGGCTATGTATTGGCCTTGCGCAACAACCTCATCACCGCCAACGTCGGCGCGATGGAACCGCTGTCGCTTGCGCCGGACCTGACGCCGACGGCGGTCTTCGTGAAACCCCAGGTCGGCTATCAGGTCGGCAATCCCTCGGTGGCCGGCGGTTTCGCCACCGCGACCCAGGATTGCGCGGCGTACTACGCCAGCACTCATCCGCAGGCCATCCAATTCGAGATTGCTCGGCTGGTGGTCGAGGCGTTGAACGAAGAGATCGAAGGCGCGACGCCCAAGCTGCGCTTGCAAGGGCGGCATCAACTGTTTCCGCAGGTATTTCGGTTGGTCGACGCCTACATCGCGCAACGAGTCCGCTTCAACGGTTGCCATTCGTGCGAACTGGGCCTGGAAACCTACGTTCGCCGAATCGTGGAACGGCTAGTGGCGGCGATTGAACCGGACGCCGGTGGTGGGGAGCCGCCGTTGCTGCCGCGTTTGAACCGCTATAAACCGATTGGCGATACCGACGAAGTCAATTTCAAAACGACGTGGCTCTGTACGCCGACGATTCGCAGTCATATCAATCAGGTGGTTGCCGATACCGGTTCATGGGGACAGCAGGCGGTATTCCGGTTGGAGCAGGCGGCGAATGTGGTCGCATTGGATCGAGCCAAACATCAGGCGGCGCAACGTTGGGTCAGCGCCGTGAATCACTGGGGACAATTGAGACAGTAGGTTTTTCACGCCTGCAAGAATCCGCAGACGGTGATTGAGGAAATTAAATCGCTGACTAATTAATTTAATATATATTTATCAATAGGATGATGACAACATGCTCCTTGAGGTCGAAAATCTGCATGTCCGCTATGGCAATGTCGAAGCCTTGCATGGCGTCAATTTGTCCGTGCGCCAGGGCGAAATCGTGACCCTGCTGGGTGCGAACGGCGCGGGCAA
>JAGRHM010000517.1 GCA_020445005.1 Candidatus Competibacteraceae bacterium
GAATTTCCTTCACCAGGTCGCGAATATCAGGTTCGTCATCGACGACCAGAATATAGGGCGCGCTCATCCAGCCTCCTGATCGGTATTTAAAGACTCGGCGGGAACCACGGGCGTTATCGAATCACCCGTTTCCTCATGGAAGAACGGTAAGCGGACCACAATCCGGGCGCCGCCTTCCAGCGGCGTTTCCAACTGGATCCAGCCGCCATGTTCCTCGACGATTTTTTTAACAACCGCTAATCCTAGCCCGGTTCCCTTGGGTTTGGTAGTCACATAGGGTTCAAAGGCGCTGGCCGACAAATGGTCGGGGAACCCGGGGCCGTCATCACGCACGCTTAGCTCAGCGCAATCAGCCCCGGTAACATGCTCGCGCCGGGTGCGGATCCACAGTGTCGAGCCTTGGCCATCGTGAATCGCCTCAATGGCGTTTTTCACCAGATTATGCAGTAATTGCCGCAAGCGACCCTTGTCCGCGTTGATCCACAGCGACTCCTCGGCCAGCTCTAGGCAGATTTCCACGTTAGCGGGATAATCGCGGTAGAGGTATAGCACCTCGGTCACGAATTCGTTCAGCTCCAACGGCGCCAAACGCAACCGCGGCGGCCTGGCGTATTCGTTGAAAGCGTCCACCATCTCCTTCATGGCCTGCACCTGTTGGACGATGGTGTGCGTACCGCGATCCAGCACCCGTCCCTGTTCCTCATCCATTTGTTTGAGATATTTGTGACGGATGCGTTCAGCAGCCAGTTGAATCGGGGTTAGCGGATTCTTGATTTCATGGGCCAGGCGGCGTGCGACCTCGGCCCAGGCAGCGTCGCGCTCAGCCTGCACCAGGTGAGTAATGTCGTCAAACACGATGACATGGCCACCTCGCAGCCCTACGGCATTCGGTAGCGAGCTGCCGCGACACATCAGAATGCGCCGGCCCGTGTTGCTGAACCAGGGGATTTCCTGTCGCCAGTCGCCCGTTTGGGTTAATTGCGGACTGATGATATCGATCAAGTCCTGTAATACCGGCTGGACGGCAACGATACGTTGGCTATCAGCGCCGATCAGTTTTTGCAAATCTACGCCCAGGATCTGGCTGGCGGCGGCATTACAGGTTTGCAGACGGCCTGCGTAATCAATAGTTAGCACCCCGGAAGAGAGTCGCGCCAGCACCGTTTCCAGATAAGTGCGTTGACTCTCCAGTTGTTGCTGGCTGTGCTGCGCCGCATCGCGCGCCTGAGCCAGGTTGCGGGTCATTTCGTTAAAGGACTGCACTAGAAAGCCCAGTTCATCGCTGCTGGCTTGCGCCAGTTGCTTGTCAAACTGGCCAGCGGCCACCGCCTGAGTGCCTTCCGCCAATTCCCGCAGGGGTTGCACCAGGCGGCGAGCGGTGTAGAACGCCGCCCAGAAAGCGGCCAGCACCGCCAGCAACAGGGCTAGTGACAGAATCAGCGTAAAGCTGGCTTTAAGCGGCGCGCGTAAGAAGATCAATTCCTTGTAGCTGTCGAAAGCGGCTTGCACGGCGTCCGCCAGGAGACTGAGGCGATCGGTGACCGGGAACAGCGCCTGGAGCAAGCGATCCTCGATGCCGGGAACCGCGATCCGAACCGCCACCCGAATATGAAAACCACTGTCGCCAATCGGTTCCAAACCGACATAGTTACGGCCCTGCCGGACTTGCAATAACACTGTATCGGGCGGCGGTGCGGGCAGGGTGAGCGATGGATCGGCGGCGGCGGTCGCGATAATTCGTCCGTCCCGGCCAAACAACGTCAATTCGGACGCTTCGCCGAAATCTAGCAGATCGTCCAGGCGCCGGGCCGCAGGTTCGCCCTCGATATCGGCAACGCTTTCCGCCATGCGCGTGGTTTGCTTGAGGACGTCGCGCATGCGCAAATCCAGGGCGGTGCGGCTCAGTTCCAGCGCGTCTTCAAGACCCCGGTCTACCTGGACATTGAACCAACTGTCGATGCCGCGCTGGAGGAAATTCAACGAGAAGCCGTAGACCAGCGCCACCGGCCCAATGGCCAGCGCCGCGAAGATGCCCGCCAGCCGCAGGGTCAGACGGGCGCCGGGCGCCTGGCGCCTGTAGCGGCGCAGTAAGTCAATCAAATTGTACAGAATCAGCGCCGCCAATGAGCCAAGGCCAATCGCGCTGGTCAACAAGAGCCAGCCGTACACTTGTTGGAATTGCGCCGAATCGGTGGTGGCGCCGCTCATGAACACCAGGATGATCAGCAACACGCCCAACAACGCCAGCACGGCGGGCAATCCTCGGCCGCGCGCCAGTCGACGCAGAATCAAAGCCGCCATACGCGCCATGTGCTTGCCAATCGCCAGTCGTCGGAAATATAGGCAAA
>JAGRHM010000518.1 GCA_020445005.1 Candidatus Competibacteraceae bacterium
CCTGCAGTTAATGAGCATTTACGATAAAAGTTTCCTCCGGGGCGTGCCGCAGGATTCGCATAACACGGCATTGGTCGAGGCGATTCTGGCGATTGCGCAGCATTTACATCTTTCTGTCGTCGCAGAGGGCGTAGAGACCATTGAGCAGGCCGATTTTTTGCGAACGCGCAATTGTGACTGTTATCAAGGTTATTTCTATGGTAGACCCGAACCCGCCGAAGCGTTTTTCCGGTCGACCTTGCCGATGGGGCGTCTGCCGGCGATTCCTAGCGGATCCTCTGGATGAAGCAAGGACCAGATTAGGGAGTATCCCACTATGAAAGCGATCATCTGTCATGAACTCACCGGTGCTGCTGCACTACGTTTGGAGGAAGTTGCCGAATCACGACCCGGTCCTAATCAAGTCCGTTTGCAAGTGCGGGCCTGCGGGGTCAACTTTGCCGACAGCCTGATTACCCGGGGCCAATATCAGAAACAGCCGCAGCCGCCTTTCAGTCCCGGTTTTGAAGTCTCCGGCAACGTGTTGGAACTGGGCGAGGGTGTTGAAGGCATCAAGGTTGGCGATCAGGTCATCGCGATCACTCCCTATGGTGGTTACGCCGAGCAGGTCGTGGTGAATGTCAACCGTTGCGTACCGATGCCGCAGGCCATGTCCTGGGAACATGGGGCGGCGTTCCCGGTGGTGTTCGGCACCTCGCATGTCGCCCTGTGGCATCGCGCGCGCTTGCAGGCTGGCGAGACTCTGGTGGTGCATGGCGCATCGGGCGGCGTGGGTTTAACCGCAGTGGCTATTGGCAAGCAGTTGGGCGCGACCGTGATCGCTACCGCCAGCAGTCCGGAAAAACTCCAAGTTGCACAAAAGCACGGCGCAGATCATTTGATCGATGTTAATGCCGAAGAGGTGCGGACCAGGATCAAGGAATTAACGGACGGTCGCGGCGCGGATGTGATCTACGATCCGGTCGGCGGCGAGCTGTTCACGGCTTCGCTACGCAGCATCGCCTTCGAGGGCCGTATTCTGGTTATCGGTTTCGCTGGCGGCACCGTGCCGCAAATTCCCGCCAATCATCTGCTGGTCAAGAATGTGGACGTGATCGGCGTCAACTGGCCAGCTTATGCGGAACTGCGTCCCCAAGTCATGACCGAGAGCTTCCGCACCTTGCTGCAATGGTATCGGGACGGCGCCATGCAACCTCACGTATCAGCGACCTACCCGCTGGAGCAGGCCGTTGAGGCGCTCAATCAGGTTATCGCCCGTAAATCGACCGGCAAGGTGGTCATTACGATGGGGAAAGGAAATTGAGGCTCCCGGCGTCGGGCTCTTGGCATCAGGCAGAATGCGTAGCCTGGATGGAGCGTAGCGGAATCCAGGAAAACCCTGGATTTCGGCCTGACAGCCTGCATCCAGGCTACAGAGTTTTTTTACAGCTTCCAAGGTGCTCAATGATTAGCTTTTGCCAACAGTTGCGCCAATTGCGTCGGCGGCACGTAACCGGGAATCATCTCGCCATCCTCCAGGATCATGCTTGGCGTCCCGCGCACCCCCAGTTTCTGACCCAGCTCAAATTGCGCCTGCACCGGATTATCGCAGGTCTTGTGTTCGATCTTCTCGCCGCGCTTGGCCCTGGTCATCGCGTCCTGCCGATCGTCGGCGCACCAGACCGACACAGCCTTATTGAATGAATCGGAATTGATCCCCTCGCGTGGAAACATCAAATAACGTATCTTGATGCCTTCCTTGTTGTAAGCCGCCATCTGGCTGTGCATCTTGCGGCAATAGCCACAGTCGACATCGGTAAATACTGTGACCGTATACTGTGCCGCCGTCTCCGGCGCAAACACCACCATATCTTTTTCATTGAGCGCCTCAAGCGCCTTGCCACGCAGTTCGCCTCGCCGGCGATCGGTCAAATTGGCGCGAGAATCCAGGTCAAGCAGATCGCCTTGCAGAACGAACCGGCCATCCTCGCTCAAATAAAAGACCTGACCGCCGAGAACAACTTCAAACAGACCAGAAATAGCGGTTGGAGTCACGCTGTCCGGCTGCTCGCCATTAACAGCCGCTTGCAATTTCGTCAGATCCGGTTGTTTGATGGTCGCGGGAACTACGCTCAGCGCGGGCGCGGCCGGTTCGGAACTCGGGGTTTCAGCGGCCAGGCTGCTAACGGCATACAGCGCGGCAATGATCAAAAAGATTTTACGCATTTCAATATCCACATAATGGCAACGGAATGATCAATGAGAGTTTAGACAATCATCAGGGTTCCACAGTGACCCATACTGGAAAGAGGCAACCCATCGAGTCCGCTCCTGGGACGTCAGCGCCCACCCTGCGGCGGCAGGATTTCCATTTTGACCTGCCGCCGGAACTGATTGCCCAGCACCCGCCGCCGCAACGTAGCGACAGTCGATTGCTGACTCTGGACGGCGCAACCGGCCAGTGCAGCGACCGCTGGTTTCGCGACTTGCCTGGATTGCTACGCTCTAGCGACCTGCTGGTCTTTAACGATACTCGGGTGATTCCAGCCCGGTTGTTTGGACACAAGGCCAGCGGCGGACGGTTTGAATTGCTGGTTGAACGGCTGGTGGATGAACAACGGGCGCTCGTCCAGCTTCGGGTCAGCAAGACGCCTAAGCCCGGTGGAGAATTACGATTCGACGCCGGATTTACCGCCACCGTCCTGGATCGTCATGGTGATTTGTTCGAAATTCGCCTGGACGGGGATACGCCGCTACTGGCGCTGCTGGAACAGCAGGGCCGCATTCCCCTGCCGCCTTATATCACCCGTGAACCGACTGGGGAAGATCAGGAACGTTATCAGACGGTGTACGCCCGCCAACCCGGAGCGGTGGCCGCGCCCACCGCCGGTTTGCATTTTGAGCAGACCTTGCTTGATCAACTGACCGAACGAGGGATCGAACAAACCTTCATTACTCTGCACGTCGGCGCTGGCACGTTTCAACCGCTGCGGGTGGAACGCCTTGAAGAACATCGAATGCATGCCGAATGGATTGAAGTCAGCGCAGCGGTTTGTAAAAAAATTCAGGCGACCCGGGCACACGGCGGGCGAATCGTCGCCGTCGGCACTACGGTCGTAAGGGCGCTGGAAACCGCCGCCTTTAAGAATAATATTCCGCAACCGTGGAGCGGTGAAACCCGGATTTTTATTTACCCCGGTTACCGCTTTCGCAGCGTGGACGCACTGATTACCAATTTTCACCTGCCGGAATCAACCCTGCTGATGCTCGTTGCGGCTTTCGCCGGACGCGAGCACATTCTGAACGCCTATCGCCACGCGGTTGAACAATGCTATCGGTTCTTCAGCTACGGCGA
>JAGRHM010000519.1 GCA_020445005.1 Candidatus Competibacteraceae bacterium
GCATAGCCGCGTGCCGCCAGCAGAAGCGTGCCCGCTTCATGACCGCCGCCGGCCTGGTCAACGCACGGGTCGAAGCCCAGCGACAGCATGGGCTGGGGCGTGCCCTGCAACGCTGGAGCCGGCTGGACCTGATCGTCCTGGACGAGGTAAGCTACGTGTCCTTTGCCCAGGGTGGCGCCGAGTTGTTGTTTCAAGTCATTAGCGAGCGCGCCGAACGCACCGCCTGGATCATGACCACGAATTTGCCATTTTCCGAATGGACCCAGGTGGTTCCCAACGCGCGCTTGTGTAAGGCGCTGTTGGACCGCATCACTGACCGCGCCCATATCATTGACACAGGTACCGACAGCTATCGCTTCAAGCGCACGCTGACCAGCCGTCAACAACGAGCCGAGCAGCGGGTTCACCAACCCTCGCCGAGCATTTGATGATGAGTACCTCAGGTGGGCCAATTCAGAGTGCCGAAGTGGGCCAAATCAGCTTGCCAAACTCAGAACTACTGGTCAGTTATCCGGAGATGCGACTTTGAGCGCCGCCTTGACTTTATAGGGCAACAATCGGTAGATGCGCTCGGGCTGGATCATGAGATAGGTCTGCGTGGCCTCAACGTAGACCAACGCGCCGGTCTCCTCACCTTGGGTGACGATGCCCAGGGCAATGCTACCTTGCGGCAAGACGTCGGTGTAGCGTGTCCAGTCGGCGTCTAGTCGGATCGTCAGGATGCCGCGCTTGAGGTGAGGGATGGCCATGTTGATGTGCTCGGCAACTTGATAAGTAACTATTAATTTTACCCAATTATCCGGCAAAATGGACGGGTTGACGCTTGCGTAGCAGGCGGAAACCCGCGCTGAGTTGGACTGCGCCGTGTAAGCGGTGCAGCAAGTAGCCTAACTTCTTGGTTCGGTGGGGTTCCTGCCCTGAAAATCTCGGCCCAAATCCATAGACGGCCGCTTGGCAAGGACGGGGTGCCTTGCCGGTGAATAACACCGATTGTTCAGCGAGTTATCAATGATCAGTACAGGGTTGGATCAAGCGGTTTACGTGAAGATTTATGCGAACCGTATGGAACTGAAACATCTACCGTCCGGGAAGACCGTGACGGAAATTCCGGCTCAGCCGTTTACTACCGCACGGCTGCTGGTGGGCCAATTTGCGCTGGCCCAGACCACGCTGGCCAAGGGTCTGCGCCGGTTACCGCAGCGCTCGTGGTGGTTGATCAAGCCGCGCATGGTGATGCACCCGATGGAAAAGACCGAACAAGGACTCAGCGAGGTCGAGGAGCGGGTGTTCAAGGAATTGGCGGACGTGGCCGGCGCCCGAAAGACGGTGGTCTGGGTGGGGTCTGAATTGACGGATCGCGAGGTGATGGCCGCCGTCCAGCGCGCCTGAGCGGGCGTTTCATCGTACCAACGCAAGACTTCACGCTATTACGTCATGAGACCGGACTGGGTCTGCCTCTACTTTTCGGCTTCGTGAAGATCCTGATTGATGTTGCGCTGAAAATCGACGGTCAAGTAGTCCTCATTCATCGGCAACCCGAGTTCCAGGGTGGAAAGGAATTGGATATCGGCCCGCACCTGTCGGGGCCGGCATTCCAGCAAATGACCGCCCTGCTGGCGATCGGCCGACAAAAAATGCAGATGCAGGCCGGGGACGTTCAGCGACGCCATGAACGCGGGGGTAAAAAATCCGGCCAGCACGCCTTTGATGTCCTGAAACTCGAATGTCGGTTGTTCCCGAGCCACCTCCACTAACGGTCGGTAGTTTTCCTGCTTGGGCACTGACCGCATCTTGACGTGAGAAAACGCGCCTTCAATCCGCAATGCATAAAAGATATTCGGCGAGGGCAAGAGTGCCAAGAGCCATTCCAGGAACGTGGGATAATCGGTGGGCTGCTCCAGTATGTCGTGCGTCATGGATTGGAAAAAGGTCACACACGCAAACGGGGCCAAGGCGTGGTCATCGACGGTGTGGACCTGGCCGTCGGCGGTCATCTGGTAAATCCGCCCGTCGAGCATGACCATTTCGCCATCCAAATGATCGAAGGTGCCCAAGCCGAAATCGCCATGTTGACGGATTTGCGCAAAGGGAATTTTTTCCTCGTAAATGCCCTCAACCAGGGCGTTGACGGGTGCGCACAAGTAGATTCGATGGTCGTTCATGACGAGGTCAATGCGAGTCAGCGGAAAGAGCGTTCAAGAAAGGATAGCAAACACTCATTGATCGCCGTAATCTTGTGTGGGCCGATAGATCCGAATGAACATTTGGATCCAAATGAACATTGACACTGGTGGCGAATTCATGCTTGCTGCGGGTAACCGGAGCATTGACGGTAGCGGCTCGGTGAGCCACGGTATGAGTGAAGGCCATACCGTCCGCACTCAAACCGATCAGGAGGTTCCCCATGTCGCTCCAGCCCCGCACGGCTTTTCAGATTCCGGAAGAAACGCAACGCGTCCGCACGCGCGGCCTTTCCGCAAGGCACCTTATGTCTGCGGCTGGCCGAGGCGTGGGGTCCGCTTTATGCGGACGACCGGTTTGTGGATCTCTTCCCCCGGCGCGGCCAACCGGCCGAGGCGCCTGGCCGGTTGGCTTGGGTGACGGTGCTGCAGTTTGTTGAGGACTTGTCGGATCGCGCGGCGGCCGACGCCGTGCGGGGACGACTGGATTGGAAGTATGTGCTCGGGTTGGAGTTAACCGATCCTGGCTTTCATGACACCGTGTTGAGCGAGTTCCGGTCGCGCTGGGTGGCGGGTCAAGCCGAGCAACGGTTGCTCGAGGGGCTCCTGGAACAGTTACAGGAACAGGGCCTGCTCCAAGCCGGCGGTCGCCAGCGGACCGATTCGACCCACGTCCTCGCTGCCGTGCGCGACCTCAACCGGTTGGAGCGGGTCGGTGAAACCCTGCGGGCCGCCTTGAACAGCGTAGCGGGTCGCCCCGGACTGGTTACAGACGTTCGCGCCACCGGTATGGTACGAGCGCTACGGTCGCCGGATTGCGAACGACCACTTGCCGAAAAGCGACGTCGCACGCCAAGCCTTGGCGGCCACGGATCGGGGCTGATGGGCAATGACTGTTGCAGGCCGTGGAGACCGCCACCGAGCACGGTTGGCTCGGGAAGGTACCCGCCGTGCAGACCCTACGTCAAGTTTGGGCCGAGCACTATATTGAAAATGAAGGGGTGTTCGTCTGGCGCCCGGTAAGGATAGGCCTGCACCCGCCGAACGGATCGCCCTACGACCTGGATGCTCGCTATAGCACCCAGCGCAGCGTGGAATGGGTCGGCTACAAAGTCCACCTCACTGAGACCTGCGACCCGGACACGCCGCATCTGATCGTGAATGTCGAAACGACGCCGGCGACAACCCCCGACGACAACAGGATCGCGGTGGTCCACGCTTCACTCGCCCCGCGCCACCCCCTCCCCACTATGCACCTGGCGGACAAAGGTTATACCTCGGCGCAGGTGTTGCTGGATAGCCAGCGGGATGATCAGGTGGCGATCGTCGGTCTGGTCGCGGATGATCCTCGTTGGTAGGCTCGTGCGGGGGAAGGCTTTACCAAGGCGGACTTTCAAATCGACGGGGACCGCCAGGTCGCCACCGGTCCGGTGGGCCACTCGAATGTCTCTTGGCTACCTAATGCCTACCCGAACAATGGCGTGGTCTGGGAAGCGCGCTTCTCGCGCCAAGACGGTACGCCGTGTCCGCACCGTGTCCAATGTACCCGAGCCAAAAAAGAACCGCGCATCCTCGGCTTGCAAACCCGTGATCAGTATGAAGCCCTCCAAGCCACCCGCGAGATTCAAATCACCGAGGCCTTCCGTCAACAGTATGTAGCCCGTGCCGGGGTTGAAAGTACCCGCGAGCAAGCCATTCGGCGCTGTGGCCTGCGCCAGTGCCGCTACATTGGACTAGCCAAAACCCACCTATAGTCAAACAGTTTTTAGATAGTTTGGAAAACTGCCGCTAGCGCATCAAAGAGATTTTGAAAATTTCCAACAATTTTCCTCAACTTTCCCTTAAGAATAGCCCAGTAGTTTTCGATAGGATTTAAATCCGGAGAATAAGGAGGTAAAAACAGCAATTGATG
>JAGRHM010000520.1 GCA_020445005.1 Candidatus Competibacteraceae bacterium
ACGCGGGCGACAAGCCCAGTTGCTGGCCGTAAAACTGGTTGGCGCGATTCAGATCACTGACCGCCAGGGCAATAACCTTGACCCGTTGCAAGCCAAGGGGGGGCAAACTATCGAGCATGGTTTCACTCTCCGGGACAGTGCGGCGTGGCCGTAGCGAACACGCCATAACAGTACGAAGAGCGGAACCCGAAAAGACGGGAACCGGTCTCCGGACGCCTCAAGCCCTTCAATTTAAATCTACTGGAGAATAATAGCCAACATTGCAGACTCACCGCAGTACCGGAGGAGCGTGCGGAATTGGTGTAGCGAGAGGAATCTGCTCCCCTTCCAGGAGATCAGTGCGAGTACAAGTCCAAATGCCGGTATTTCTCCCAAGGAGAGGCATTGGGCAGCTCGTGGGCGCCCGGGTCATCCGGCGCCAGCAGGGTCGGTTCCGGGCTTCCGGGCGCAGGCCCTTGTGGAGCAGATAAAAACCGTAATCGGGGAGAAAGTGATCGGTCATGAGGCGTGGGGGGCGACGTCATCCGGCAACCACGCCCGGAACAACGCATTCAGCGGTTTCGATCCCGGATGATCGACCGGGGCCAGCGCCGGCCCGTGCGCCAAGCGCGCCAGTTCCGCCTCGATCCAGTCATTCAACGCGGGAAGGCGCGGTCCCCAAGCGAGTTCTTCACCGCCCTGCTTGAGTTGTAGCAGATGATCCATCGCGCCGCGCAACGCGCCGGGCGGAATCAAGGTCTCGACCAGCGTGTAAAACCTCATCGGCACGATGCCCCGTCCGCTTTCCAGCCAGTTGACCGCCAGCAGTGGGCGCAGCACGTACAGATATTTCTTTAATCGCACTCGGTCGCCTTGCAGATACTCCCGATCGTTGCCGCGTGCCATGTGCAGATAATGCCAGGCGCAGGACAGGGGCGCATAGTAGCGCGGGATGACGGTTTGCATCGCCGCTTGAAAACCCGGTTGCGCCCGATAGACGAGGGGTGAATGCAGCCACTCGAACAGCGGCGGGTTGCCTTTGCACATCAATTGCAGCGCCTTGCGCCAGTCCCAGCCGTTGATGTCGAACACACCCTCGATCGGGCATTCAATGACATCGCGGCGGCGCTCCAGATCGATGCATAAATACTCGTCCCGGGGCCGGACGTAAATGAAACGCACGTCATAGTCGCTGTCCGGCGAGGCGAAGCCCCAGGCCCGGCTGCCGGATTCGCAGGCGTACAGGATGCGCACGGCGTGGGTGCGTTCAATCGCCGCCAGGCGTTCCCGAATCGTTGCGGTGAGGGCATCGGCAGGGGCAAGGTGGTTCATGGTGTCAAAGTCAGTGACGAGGGATATTGATGAGACCCGGATCAACGGCGCACGGTTTCCAAAGCGGTGAGCGGGGGTGGGGAAGTCATGACTCACTACGGGGAAGATCGCTGACCGAAACTCGCGCAATTAAACCCGCGTCGGTGAATTCCAGAGTCTCGCGCGCCTGCCGTTGCACCGCCTGGCCGGTGGCCGCCGCCGTTGCGGTCATGGTGAAGGTAAACTCGACCGTGCGTTCATCCACCGACCGATATTCTGTGACCGTCCAGTAGACATCGGGAAAGCGGGTAAAAAAGTCGGTCATCATCGCATGGATCGCGGATCGCCCGGTGAACTCTCCGACAAAGGTTGAATGGTAAATGGCCTGTTCGGCGAACAGGGGCAGAATGAGTTCCAAGCGATGGGCGTTCGATAAAGCCACATACGCTTTGGCCAATTCGATCTGTTCGAGTGCGTTCATGTAATTCTCCTGATGAAATCAGCGCGTAAGGCAAATCACATCCAGTGATTGACAAAGCTGCCGCACCTCCACTTTGCCGCTGTCCTGAATCCGCTGGACAAACGGCGAGGGCTGGGACACGGTGATGAACAGTAAATCTTCCGGGCGGGTCAGGGCGACATACATCAAACAACAGTCGGCGGCTTCATCGCTGTCCGCAAACGTGCCCGGCAACTGATCAGCCCAAAGCAGGATCACCACGCGATACTGCAAGCCCTTGGCGACGTGAATGGTGTGCAGTTTCAGGCCCGGCGCATTGACCTTTTGGCGGGCGTTGCGGTCGTTTTTGTCGGTCATCCAGACGACGGGGCCGTGGCGTTCGAGCCGTTTTTTGAGATCCAGAATACTGTGATCGTAACGGGGATAAAGAAGACCGATGTCTTCCGGCGGGAGGGGTTGGTCGAACCCGCGAAAACCGGACGCGCCGTTTAAGAGTTGTTCAACGATACCCACCACGGCCAGCGTCTCTTGCCGGCGGTTCTGAGCCAGGATCAGAACGGGCCGCTGGCCGGTGCGGCGCACGGCGTTGATGGGGTTGACGGTCACCGCTTGGAGATGATCGGCTTCCGTTGCAACCGTGTCGGTGGTCGTGGCGAAGGCTGCCGCCAATTCAAGAATCTCCCGGCTGTTGCGATAGTTCTTGTCCAGCGCGAAATCCCGATGAACGGTGCGACCCTGTGCCTTGATCCCAAGCTTTTTCCAGGAAATATCCCGTTGGCCACGATACAAGCCCTGGCTACCGTCGCCGACAATGATTAGATCCCCGTCGTCGGGTTCTTTCATCGCCGCCTTGGCGCACTGGAACCAGGACGGGGCAAAGTCCTGGGCTTCGTCAATGAGAATGGCGTCATACGTTTCGGCTTCGCCCCGGCCCGCTTCGAGATGGGCCCGCAGCCGTTCGCCTAACGAGTCGTTGTCTTCGTCCCGCTGCCGCGTGATCCCATTCCATTTGGACCAGCCATCGAAGTGACACACCGTGGCATTGCGGCAATCCGACAAGCAACCTCGCAAATAGGCTGCCAGCGAGACGTTGAAACAGAGCAACAGAACCCGCAGGTCCGCGCCCTGGGCGGCCAACAGCCGGGCGCGGGCGATCAGCAAGACCGTCTTGCCGGAACCGGCGACGCCGTACACGATCCGATGGCCATCGCCTAATGCACGGGCGTTGCGTTCCTGACAGAGGTCCAGCACTTTCAAGGATTCCAGCACGGTCGGCGCGGGCGTGACGGGAACGGCAGGCTTCGCGGCCGGCGTCAGGTGCAGAGTGAGCTGGACTTCCGGGTGAATGATGGCGCGCAACGCATTGATCTGAGGTTCGTTCAGCGGTGAAAACGTCCACCAGGGATCGAAGGCTTTGCCCAGCGCCTGGGGCAAGTCGGCCGGGCGAAGTTGGCGCCATTGCTCCAGCAGGACATCGCGGGGAATGACTTTGGGGTAGGGGAACAGCGTCGTCAAATCGCCCAGGGCGTGGTTTTTCAGTTGATCCTGCGTGATGTTGGACAGGACCGCCATAAACCCGAACGGAAAGATAAAACGGTTCTGATAGTCCCCGTCGGGATGCACCAGGGTTTTGAAGGCCGGTTGCTGACGACAATAATCCATCAGGCCGTACATGTAATCCCGCGCCTGGCGGAGTGGATGGGGCCGTTGCACGGGTTGACCGCCCTCCAGCACCACGATCTGATGGGAATCCACGCCGTGCAGATGTTTCGGTTGCCAGCCCTTGACTTCGATGATCAGAACCCCCAGCGTCGGGCCGATCACCACAAAGTCGGGATAGCGTGCGCTGATGATCGGTTCGTAATAGACGATGCAGTCATCCGGCAAGCCTTGCAAAATAAAAAAGACTTCCTGCTCGCCTCGGCTGGAGCGAGGCGGGAGACGATCCGGGATCATTTCGGCCATGGATGGGTTCCTTATTCCATGCAATTTAACGATCTATTGGGGCAATAAGGTTGACGAGTGCATATTTTTACGTCAGCACCTTGCCTGCGATGAACAGAATCAAAAACTTCTTTTTAGGTGTGATCACGAATCCATCCAGAAAGCAGGTAGTCCACGGTACGCGCACTAATGGCAAATCCAATCATCAAGACCGATCGGTAGGGTTCAACAAATTTCATAAAGTCCTCTTGAATAAGGTAGAGAGCGATACTGAGGAACGCCGTGTCATACAGGATACGGCGGTATAATATCTTCTTATTTTTCATAAGATAATTTAGTATTTGATTTAGAGCTATTTAACGCTATTTTCACCCTTGTACTTCCCTTCCCACACGCGGCAACCAACGTCGGGCAATTTCCTGAAATACACTCTCCGCAGGACGGGCAAACGCTGCAATGCCGCCCTCAGTAGGATGCGTCATCACACAACCGCGTTGCGGGTCAATGCTGACAATGCGATGACCGCCGCCGCCCAATCGAATCTGGTCATAGCCGTCCACGTAGGCCCGGCCTAATGCTCGACCCGAAAGTTCATCTACAACCGCCACACCACTGTCAGCCGCGAACGTAAGATGCAGCGTGCGTCGTTCCAGAAGTTGCTGGCCGCGTTCCGACAATGCCAGATCATCGCCATGCAAGCGGATCATCTGGGCGTCTAGCAGGCCGGCGATAATGGCCTCGCTGGCCCGTGGCGTGAGTCCATACGCTTGGCTAAGGAATTGAGTGATCGCTTGCTGATGTCGTCCATGCGCAGCGGCAATGGCGGACGTCGCTTGTTGCAGACAACCCACCAGGAAAGGCCGCGCATCGCCATTGGCGCCGAGTTGACCGGTTTTCAGTTGCCCAATCAAACGGCCAAAGTCGGTCGCTCGGTCATACAATCCTGCGACACAGACCACGCGCCGGAGGCCACCACGCCGTCCAGCACGTCCGGCACGTTGCAGGAAGGCAGACACCGACGCGGGTGCATCGAACAAAATGCAGGTATCCACATCGCCGATATCGATGCCGACTTCCAGGGTTGTCGTGGCGACTACTAATCCCACACGCATCTTGCGCAGGCGCGCTTCGGCTTCTTTGCGCATCGCGCTGGACGTCGAACCGTGATGAACCAGGCAGTTGCCGCGAAGAAAACCGGTGTTCAAGAGTTGACAGAGGCGCTCAACCCGGACACGGGTTTTGGCGAAACCAATGGCTTTTCGACATTCACGTTCGCGCAACAGACTCAGGAAGGAGGGTACCCCCTGGGATTCGTCGCCCAACCATTGGTGGCAAATGATCTCCAGTGCCTGGCCACCCGTTTCTTCAACAATAATCGGGTTGCGCAACAACCGGGCGCGGGTCGGCAGGGTAATATCGGGGACGGTCGCCGACACGCCCAAGCGGCGGTGAGGACCTGCCAAGGTATTCAGGCGATCCAGCAGGCCAATCAACTGCGTGCCCCGAGGGTTATCGAGAAAAAAATGCACCTCGTCAATGATGACCGCCCGCACGGCCTGGAGATCATCGGGTTGTCGGCACAAGGTATTGTCCAGACCCTCCGGAGTGCGGATCAGTGCATCGGCGGGTTTACCGGAGCGGCAAGTGTTCTTGTCGCCGGTCGCCACATCCAGGCGCAGCCCTAATGCCGCGAAAATCGGCGCCATGCGCGTATGCAGATCGGTCGCCAAAGCCCGCGTGGGGGAAATCACCAATGCACCCAAGCCGCACACTTGTGGATCACGGTTCATTAACTCACAGACCACTGGCACAAAGGCGGCTTCGGTTTTACCGGTGCCCGTGCCTGCCGTAATCAGAACGTCGCGATCAAGTTCGATTTGGGAAAAGGTCGCTTCCTGGATCGGGCGCAAGCGTCCGCCAAAGCGACCAAAGAAAGCGCGTTGCACGGGTAGGGGTACGTCAAGCCCCATGTTCAACTCCCCCGCAACCGACGGTGATCCAGCGCCGCGATCAGGCTGCGAATGAAGGAACGGATATCATCACCCGCAATATTTCTCCATACGTTAATTTGTTCCTGGTCACTGAGCGGTTTGATTTGATCCGTCCCGTAGGCCCAGCCATAAAGAATGCGTAATTGATTTTCAATTTGTCGCTTATCATCATTATCATACGAACTGAGTACTTCGGGAACAATGCCGGTTCGCTGACAAATTTGTTGGCACAAACCGCCTTGATGAGTGAATGCAAATACGACATGCATATAGGAGGGGTGATGTGGACGATAAACGGGAGATCGCACATTACGATGATGCTTGAGATCCCGGGTATCATGATTGCCCGCCGTCAAAGCCAAGCCCATCATGACATCCCAGGCACGCTCGACACGGTAGCTATTAATCGCCCATTCCGTGCGTTCGGCCTCATCCAGAAGCAGTACTAAGCCGTGCACATCAATCAACCGCAACTGATGCGCCAACCAGTTCAATTTGGCAATGGCTTTATTCGCGGCGCTCATATCGGTGGGAACCCCATCACTGAGTGACAGAGTCGGAAGATAAGTGGATTGGAGGAGGCCCCAATACTTGGGAATCGCCTCTCGCAACGTATCAAACCGCGTCAAAAAACCTTGGCGACCTGGAAATCGATCATAGGTCGCCCGTAGCAGCGCCTGTTCTTTTCCAAATGTCCAATGATCCAGCCGATCCTCTCGCATGAAAATCAAGGCGCGGAGCAATGTGGCCAAGTCACTCGCACCGTGGAAGGTGCGGCCATCTATCGTCAACGTCAACGATTGTTCAACCGCACTGACGATGGATCGAGGATTTTCAGCTTGTTCGTGCGATGCGCCCAGCTCCAAACGCGCCACGGCAAAATCCTGCTTTTCCAGCGCCCTCGCCAATAATTCGCCAAAATGGGTTTTGCCGGTTCCATAACCCCCCACGACGACTTGAACAGAACCGGTTTTTTGCTGATCTATCGACTGGCAAAGGCGCGCTAACCGCTCTGCCTGACCATAAGTCGCCCGTTCGACCACATACCGATTGACGACTCCGGCGCGCAGTGCTTCGATGGCTGCCCGTGACTCCATGACAAAAACCTGATTCTTAGCGCGAGAATTCTCAAACTGGGTCAGTAGGGCTTGTTGTCGCGCTTGCTGTGCCGCAATCTCGGCATTTAAGCTCGCGGCTTCTACCGCAACGGTCGTTTGGTTCATGATGGCCCCTTAGCTCATGAGCAGAGAAGCCTGACCCTCGACAATGAGCGCAATTTGTTCATCCGAAATCGTCGGGGTTTGTTGCCATTGATACAAGGTTCCCAAGTAGGCTTGGATGAAGCGGCGGCGAAAGGAAACATCGGCGACTTCACGGACAACGGCCACTGCGACCCGTTGCGCTAGCTGATCCCGCTCGACTTGGGCGGGATGGTTGTTCGGGTAGGCCAAAGCAAACAATTCACCCAAGGGAACGGCCACTGCTCGACAAAAGCCTTCCCGTGCAACATCCGTGGGATAGCGGTCATCCAGGACGATCCGTGGGGCAGGCGGCAGATTGGGAAAGCCGGTGTTCCGCACTCGCTGATCGAGCGCCATATTGTTCCCGCTTAAGCTGTTCTGAAAATCCTGCCAACTGGGGATGGAATACAGGAACATAACCCCGGGCCATGCCGTGCCTCTGAGTGTTTCGTTGATCAGCTGCACCAGATTATTGGATGCGGTGGTGCGGTCTTTGGTGCTGGAAATAGACAGCGACCGATCCCCTTCATCCATGATGAGGAGCAGGCCCGGCCGGCCAATTTGACGGAGCCAGATGGCCAGCGATCGCAGGGCCAGAACGCCGTTCTTGACATCGATGGCTTCGAGAATGCCGCGCTTTTTTAGGGGCGGCGCAATTTTGCCGGAGTGCAGGTAAACATGCACCTCATCAAACGTACTGCGGTCATCCGAGGCTATGGCGTAGGCGGCGTTTTGAATGGCAATCCGTAAACTGGGGAGCGGAAGATCGCCCATACGCCGCACTTGGCTTTCGGCATAGACAAACGGATCAACTTCGGTATTCTCCGCTGAAGTGCTGGGTGGCGTAACCCACTGGCGAATGGCTCCCGCCAGGCCATCACGACTCGGAACTCCTTGTGGCGTCGGCATGGTCAATGCCTCAGCGACCCGCGCATAAATGAGATCAAAGCGCGTTAAGGGACAAGAGTCTTTATGTAGTTCGATGAACGCACTGGCGAACCCCAATTGATGAGCAAGCTGCTCAACCGCTCGCAAATAATGGGTTTTACCACCGCCGTAATAAGCCTCAATCAATTTAAACGTACCCTGATCGATATTCCTCAACAGACCCTCTTCACCAAAATACTCGTCTTTAAATATCTTCAGATCTGATTCAAGTCCTATGGAAATCAGTTGCGTAATTTCAGGGGAAGGAGCAACACCTTGTGAAAGACTTTCCAGAGCGCCCCGCGCTTCAAAGCGATTCATGGTGATCATCACTCAACCTCCAAGTGGTTCCAAGGCGAGTCCAGCAATAAGCTGTGACTGGGTCATTTGACAAGGGTCGTCCAAATTCGGGATCGCGATGAAGCGAAAGGGATCCTTGGTCACATGTTGGGTTGCACCGTGAAACTCCATTTTGGGGAAACCCTTGACCCCTTCAGTCGCTCGGCGATGTACGCGCGCCAAGAGATAACTAAACTCAGCGCGTGCTAATGGAGAGCTGGATGTGTTAATTGCTGAAGTGAGTTGTTTGCGAAAGCCTCTGCCATAGGTGCATAACAGCATCAACAGATTTGGCGAGACATAACGGTTTTCGGGACTGATTAACCGCCACCACTCATAAGCAGCGATCAAATTTTTGACAAAGGCTTCTTCTTTACTGAGGGCGTCTTTGATGCGGTTGATCTTGCCAAGCGCTGCTTCGGCAAGGCGGGTTGCATTCTGGCTGGACAGCGTCTCGATCACCACGCCATCGAGAATGGAGAGTTCCCAGGTTCCAGGATTCTTTTCCTGTTCATGGAAGGTCACACAACCGAAAGAGATATAGGGCGGGCGATAGTCAAAATGACAGCCTTGCTTTTCGGCGGCTTCTTTCATACCGCTACCAAGCGCTTTGCGGGCCCGTCTCGCTTCTTGTTCAGCGATTTTAATCATTTGATCAATCACTTCAAGCGGTAAATCGAGTGACTTTTGCAGGTGCTTGACCACGTCAGTGAAGTCCTTGAGATTCCCTTGCGCCCGCAATGCGGACAGGGATTCAGCTAAGGCATCGACGCGGGCCGATACGCTGATTTTGGTTTCGATCATCTTTGTTGCTCTTGGGTTAGGTTTTTTGGCCATTGGTTACGGTCATTTTTCGTAGCAAATCTCCCGCAACACCCCCGCCTCGATCAACGCCTGAAAATGCCGGCTGATTTGTTCCGCCAGGGCTGGGACGCGCATTAATACGCCGACTTCGATATTTCGTTCCTGGGCGGCTTCGGTGAAATTGGCTGACGATACGAACGCCACTTGGCGATCGACGACGACACATTTGGCGTGCAGACTGGCGCGGCTTTTCCCGTTCAGCGCCAATGAACGTGGGTCGTAGTACACCGCCGGTAACCGGGCGCCGGGCCATTCGCGGGTGCGGAACCGTTCGGCAAAGCGTCGTGCCAGTTCCTCGGCAGGCGTGCTATCCCCCCAGCGGCGCTGCACATCCAAACACAGTCGCACGTCGAGGGTTGACCGCTGATCCATGCGCTTCGCCAGGGCGCGGAACACCTGCCGGCCTTGATGCACGGCATAACCGACGGCCAGCACACTCTGCCGGGCTGTGACGAACAGTTCCCGCACCACCACCGCCGTGTCGCGCAACGCCACGCCGGGCGCTTCCGGGCCGGTGGCCACGACGTCCAGCAGCTCGGCAAAGGGCGGACGGTCGGCGCGGTCGTTAGCGAGCGCCGCCAGTAGATAGGCGACTTGCGTCCCCGTCATCCCGGCTTCGTGCAGACGCTGACTTTCGGCGATGACCGCTGCAATCCGGTCGGCCGCCAAGTAGCGTTGCAGACTGACGGCGCTGAACGGCACGGTGAGCCGACCGGCTTGTAATGCGCCGCCCAGTTGCCGTAAATCGGCTTCGCTCAGTCGGGACCAGGGGTGGGTCATGGCGGGTCGGGGAAAAAGGCCACATGGGGATGTTCCACGGTCGGCACGACCAGGGTGCGATCCAGGAAATCATTGCCTTGTTCGCAGGAGGTTTCCGCGATGAGCAGGCAGCCGTGACAGGCCGCGCCGTGCAGAAAACGCCGTTCATAGGGATCATCCGGGCGATGGCCGGCGCACACTGGGTCATTACTGCATAACCGTCCCCATTCCAGGGCCGCTTGCAGGTGATCGTCGATGCGCTCGCCGGCTTTGACCAGTCCGCCCAGGGTGCCTTCGGCGTCGGGCGAGGCGGTGTAGAGCAGAATGCCGTATAACGTGGCGGGATCGGCTTCGCGTTCCAGTTCCAGGGCGCAGATCAGGGCGGCGGCG
>JAGRHM010000521.1 GCA_020445005.1 Candidatus Competibacteraceae bacterium
CCGGGGCCGGCGGCGCCGCGCATCTACCCGGCATGGCGGCATCCAAGACGATACTGCCTGTATTGGGCGTACCCGTGCAATCCCAGGCGCTCAATGGCCTCGATTCGTTGCTGTCCATCGTCCAGATGCCGGGCGGCGTTCCGGTTGGGACGCTGGCCATTGGGAAAGCTGGCGCGATCAACGCGGCCTTGCTGGCCGCAGCGATGCTGGGTCATCAATATCCCGCCATTCGAGAAGCCGTGCGCGTTTTCCGCGACCAGCAGACCGCAAACGTGCTGAATCAGCCCGACCCCCGGAGCAGCGCACTGTGAACGTCGGCATCGTCGGTGGCGGTCAGTTGGCGCGGATGCTGGCGCTGGCCGGTTATCCGCTGGGCTTGCGTTTCCAGATCCTCGATCCGGCGGCGGACGCCTGCGCCGGGCAGGTCGCGCCGCTGATTCAGGGGGACTACGACGATGCGGCGCGATTGGCGCGACTCGCCGACTGGGCGGATGTGGTGACTTTCGATTTCGAGAACGTGCCCGCGGCGGCAGCCCATATTCTGGCGGGACGAGTCGCGTTTCATCCGCCCGCCGAGGCGTTGGCGAGGGCGCAAGACCGCCTGTCCGAAAAAACCCTGTTCTGGGAACTGGGCATTCCAACGCCGAATTTCATTACGATTGATAGTCTGGAGGAATTGCAGGATGCGGCAACGCGGATGAATCTGCCCGCGGTGCTGAAAACCCGGCGACTGGGTTACGATGGCAAGGGCCAGCGCATTTTGCGCATCCCCGAGGACATTCAGCTGGCCTGGCAGGCGCTTGGCGGTGTTCCGCTGATTCTGGAAAGCTTTGTACCCTTTGAGCGCGAAGTCTCGGTGCTGGCGATTCGGCGTGGCGACGGCGCGACCGCTTTCTATCCACTGGTGGAAAATCACCATCGCGAGGGGATTCTGCGCTTGTCGCGAGCGCCCTGTTTGATGCCGAAATTGGAGCAGGAAGGGTGGGATTACGCCCACCGGTTGTTGGATCGGTTGAATTATGTCGGACTGCTGGCTGTCGAATTTTTCGTTCAGGAGGGCCGATTGATCGCTAACGAAATGGCGCCGCGCGTTCATAACTCCGGACATTGGACGATCGAAGGCGCTGAAACCAGTCAGTTCGAGAATCATCTGCGAGCCATTCTCGGCCTGCCCCTGGGAGCAGCGGTGGCCACCGGCTATTCCGTGATGCTGAACTGTATTGGCGATCTGCCTGAGCGGTCGGCGGTGCTGGCGTTGCCTAATGCGCATTATCACGACTATGGCAAAGCCCCGCGCGCTGGGCGCAAGGTGGGGCATATTACTTTGTGTGGAGATGATCCCAATGCGGTATGGAAGGAATTGAAGCCGTTGTTGCCGCTGGTTGGGTTCGGACTGGAAGAGTTTGGTTGAAGGAAGTTCCAAGTGATGATCTGATCCAAGCAGCAGCACTGTGTCACCGAAGGGGATGAGATGTTCCAACATGCGGGTGAAAAAGGAGATCCCCATCGGGATCCCACCGATCCGCCCCGGATGCGCGCCAACAAACAGCGTGGGCGTGGCACGATGGCCAACGACCGTCCCCCCTTCAGGGCGTCGTCGGGCGGGAAACCGGTGAAATCCGTTTGACGGTTTGTGAGGATACCCGGCAAGTCACCATCCAGTCTGAAGTGGCGTCCAAGACCGAGGAAGGTGCAACGTTTTATAGTGACGAATCCTCCGCTTACTACCCGGTCCAAGCTTCAGGGTGGCCTCACAGCACGGTTTGCCATTCACAGCATGAGTACGCCCGCGATGAGGATGGCGATGGGGTTCGTGAAGTGCATTGCAACACCATGGAGGGCATTTGGACCGGGTTGCGGAATTTTCTACGGCCCTTTCGAGGGGTCCACAAAGGATAGCTGGCGCAGTACGTTGCCATGTTTGAATGGGCACATAATGGCGTTGGTGCACAAATAAACTGAGGGCGATATTTTCC
>JAGRHM010000522.1:0-1338 GCA_020445005.1 Candidatus Competibacteraceae bacterium
AAGGACGGCCCTCGCGGCGGAAAAAGCCGCCCGGAATACGCCCAGCGGCGTAACTGCGCTCCTGGTAATCCACCCGAAGTGGTAAAAAATCCCGACCTTCCTCGGTATTGCTGGAGACCACTACGGTAACTAGCACCACGGTATCGGCCATGTTGACCAGCACTGCGCCACTGGATTGCCGGGCGATTTCGCCGGTCTCTAGCGTGACGGCGTGCTGCCCGTACTGAAAGGTTTTTTTAATCGGCGTCACAAAAGCATCCTTGTGCAAACAAAATAGAGAAAGCGCCTCAGCGGCGCAGGCCCAGACGGCTGATCAAATTCTGATAACTTTGCAAATTCTTGCGTTTCAGATAGTCCAGCAACTTGCGGCGTTGGTTGACCATCTTCAACAATCCCCGCCGGGAATGGTGATCTTTTTTGTGTGCGCCAAAATGCGACTGCAAGCCATTGATGCGATGCGTTAACAGGGCAATTTGCACCTCCGGCGATCCGGTATCAGCGGCGCCCCGTTGATAGTCCTGCACGATTTGCGATTTCTGTTCAGTGTTAAGCGGCATTCGGTCAAACTCCAATTCGGTTTTATTCAGTCAGTTGCATTACGCAGGGAATGCTAACCCCTTATTATGGGGTTAATCAACAAGCCTACTGGCGGCTGGCCGTTCATCAGCCCGCCAATAATCGACGCGGCGCCACTCGGCCATCGTCAAGAATTTCGCCCATGCCCAGAAAGGTTTCTTCGTTCTCATACAGACGAACCCAGCCCTGGGTTGGCGCATGCGGCGCTATCACCGGCTGGCCCTGGCGCAAGTAAAAAGCAGCGTCGCCCCGCACCCGGACCGCCGGCCATTGCGCTACGGCAGTGTCCAGGGGCAACAGCAACGCATCCAGCGCTGACCAGCCTTGTTCCGCCCGCTTGTGCAACACGTCCAGGGTCACCATGTGCGCGGCGTCATAAGGCGCTACTGCGGTGCGGCGCAAAGTGACAATATGTGCGCCACAGTTCAGCGCCTCGCCCAAGTCAACCGCTAGAGTTCGGACATAAGTGCCCTTGGAGCAGCACAGCTCGCACTCCAGATCCTTGTCTTCCCACCGCAGCAAACGCAAGGTGTGGATCGTCACCTGGCGAGGTTCGCGTTCGACTTCAATACCCTTGCGCGCCAACTTGTACAAAGGTTGACCGCCGCGCTTCACAGCGGAATACATTGGCGGAATCTGTTCTATCACACCCATAAAACGTTGCAGCGTCGCCTCGATTCGGTCGCGGCTCAATGATCCAACTGGGTGGGTCGCTACCACTTCACCCTCGGCATCGCCCGTGGTCGTACTGATTCCCAGTCG
>JAGRHM010000522.1:1397-7351 GCA_020445005.1 Candidatus Competibacteraceae bacterium
GCGCCCAGACAGATCGGCAACAACCCACTGGCCAGTGGATCAAGACTCCCCGTGTGACCTGCCTTGGCCGCTAGATACAACCGCTTAACCGCCTGCAGAGCGGCATTGGAGGTCCAGCCGACCGGCTTATCCAGCAAGAGTAGACCATTGATCGAGCGACGTTGACGCCGGGGCACGTCAGTCACGTCCCCAACTCCGGGTTGGAAGGAGGAGCTACAACGCGATGATCGCCGTCTTCATCGGGATGACGACTGGCGTCAGCAGCCACTGCGGCGTCAATCAGCGCTGACAAATGGGCGCCGTGCTCCACGACTTCGTCGTAGCGAAACTCCAACTTGGGAATAGTGCGGAGACGCATCCGCCGGCCCAGTTCCCGACGCAATATTGGCGCCGCTCGATTCAGTTCAGCCACGCGTTCGACTCGTTCCGCCGGATCGCCGAGCAGAGTCACATAGACCCTGGCCTGCGCCAGATCGCGGCTGACCTCGACACTAGTCATTGACACCAGCGTCAGGCGCGGGTCGCGCAACTCATCGCGGATCAATTCCGCCAACTCCCGGCGCAATTGCTCGCCGATGCGTCGAGTGCGCGGAATGGTTTTCATCGCCATCGCTTCGCTTGACTCCAGGATTCCACAGTCACCGCGCTACAAGGTGCGCTCCACCTGCACCCGCTCAAAGACTTCAATGTGATCGCCATCATGAATATCATTGTAATTCTTGACGCCCATACCGCATTCAGTACCGGCCCGCACCTCACTGACGTCATCCTTGAAGCGCCGCAGCGAATCCAGCGCGCCTTCAAAGATCACCACATTATTCCGCAGCACCCGGATGGGATTATTGCGACGCACCACGCCATCGACCACCATGCAACCGGCCACTACTCCGAATTTTGGCGAACGGAAGACTTGGCGTACTTCGGCTAGGCCAATGATTTCTTCTTTGAATTCTGGCTTGAGCATACCGACCATCGCCTGCTTGATATGGTCGATGAGTTCATAGATGACGCTATAGTAGTGCAGCTTCAGACCTTCTTCTTCCGCCAGTTTGCGAGCCACGCTGTCAGCGCGCACATTAAAGCCAATAATAATGGCCTTGGCGTTGCGGGCCAGATTGATATCCGATTCGTTGATGCCGCCGACGCCGCTGGCGATAATCCTGACACGCACCTCGTCAGTCGACAAACGAGTCAGCGCGTCGACAATCGCTTCGGCTGAACCCTGTACGTCAGCCTTCAGCACTACGTTCAGAATATTGACTTGGCCAGCCTCGAACTGTTTGGAAATTCCCTCGAGATCGATAATCGGCTTTTGCGCCTGCGCTTCACGCAACTTGTTCTGTCGAAACAGCGCGATTTCACGCGCTTTGCGCTCATCGGTCACCGCGATAACCTCATCGCCGGCCTTGGGCGTACCCGACAAACCGAGAATTTCCACGGGAATCGAGGGACCCGCATCACTAACGGTTTGGCCATTCTCATTCAGCATGGCCCTCACCCGACCATACTCCAGCCCACTCAGCACCACATCACCCTTGTGCAAAACACCACTTTGCACCAATACCGTAGCAACCGGACCGCGCCCCTTGTCCAATCGCGATTCGATCACTACGCCCCGAGCTGCGCCATCCACCGGCGCTGTCAGTTCGAGCACCTCCGCCTGCACCAAAATTTGGTCAAGCAATTCATCAATACCTTGACCGGCCTTGGCGGAAACATAGGCAAACAGGGTGTCACCGCCCCATTCCTCGGAAATGACCCCCTGCGCCGACAACTCGCTCTTGACTCGTTCCGGATCAGCGCCCGACTTGTCCATCTTGTTGACCGCCACCACGATGGGTACGCCAGCAGCGCGCGCGTGTTGAATCGCTTCCAGGGTCTGGGGCATCACCCCGTCATCCGCTGCTACCACCAGCACGACCACGTCAGTCGCCTTGGCTCCACGCGCGCGCATAGCGGTGAACGCGGCGTGTCCCGGCGTATCGAGGAAGGTAATGACCCCCTTGGCGGTTTTGACATGGTAGGCGCCAATATGCTGAGTAATGCCGCCAGCCTCGCCGGCGGCGACCCGGGTGCGACGAATATAGTCAAGCAGCGAAGTTTTGCCATGATCAACATGACCCATGATGGTAACCACCGGCGGACGCGGTAACAATTCCCCACCGGCCTCCGAGGTCAGGTCTTCCTCCAGCGCATTCTCCCGAAGCAGCTTATAGGTATGCCCCATTTCCTCGACAGCCAAGGCTGCGGTTTCCTGATCAATCACCTGATTGATGGTCACCATCAGGCCCATTTTCAGGAAGATCTTGATCACCTCGGTCGCTTTGACCGACATTTTTTGGGCTAGATCGGAAACGCTGATTGTTTCGGGAATGGCTACTTCACGCACTACCGGAGCGGTAGGCTTGGCAAAGCCATGTCGAGGCAGCGTCGCCGCCGGGGTAGGTGTTTTGGCGCTCTTGCCTTTCCTGGATCTGCGGCGCTCACCTTTTTCGAGCGCACTTTGCTCAGCGCGCGCCCGTGGGAATCGATCCCCCCCTGCTGTAACTTCACGGCGCGGGCCGTGTGTGTCGGCTCGTCCCTCGCCACGGGCTTTGCCCGCTGCCGGACGGGTTGGCGCTTCAGTTTTTTTGCGGGCCTTGCTTTCTATCGTGGGAGGCGCAACTGGTTTTCTGGTTCGACTCTCCGGTTCAACCCCGCTGCTTTCAGTACGCCGCCGCACTCGGGAATCAAGAACGCCAGCATTTTGGGTCCGGCGCGGCGACACCTCAGTCGATCGAGCAACAACAGCGGGTTTCTCTGCTGGTCTATGCGGGTAATTCTGCTCCTCCAAGCGACGACGGCGCGCCTCTTCCTCAGCTTGGCGACGCGCCTCTTCCTCAGCTTGGCGACGCGCCTCTTCCTCAGCTTGGCGACGTGCCTCTTCCTCAGCTTGGCGACGTGCCTCTTCCCCAGCTTGGCGACGTGCCTCTTCCTCAGCTTGGCGACGCGCCTCTTCCTCAGTAGTTTGTCGCCTGGATGCTTCCTCAATTTCACGAAGCTCATCACGAATCGGCTCCTCAACGCCTGAGGACGCTCCCATCTCGATTACAGCAATCGCTGGCGCCTCAGGAGGCAAAGTCGACGTTTCTACCACCGACGACGCTATCGCCTCACCTTGAATCGCCGTTTCGCGACGGCGCAAGGACTCATCTTCCACCAGACTACGCTTAACATAGGTTCGTTTCTTACGTACTTCGACACTAACAGTCTTGACCTGTCCAGCTGTGCCCCCACCCATTTTTATTTCACTATGAGTCTTGCGTTTAAGGATAATTTTTTTAGGCTCCGCCGCGCCCGGAGCGGGTTGCCCACCATGGCTCCGGCGCAAATGGGCCAAAAGATCTACTTTCTGTTTTTCCGTAATCGCCGCTTCTGCATTAGCAACCGCGATACCGGCTTCGGCGAACTGCTCCAGTAAGCGATCCACCGGTATGCCCACGACTGTCGCAAACTGCTTGACCGTTACATCCGTCATTTCCACCCCCAAGACGAACCGCGGACTACCCATTATTTGAAAACCAAGGCGCTCGCGCCGTCATAATCAATCTTGCAGCCCGTTCATCGTTCAGGCCAGCTATTTCATTCAGATCATCGACCGAAAGTTCGGCCAAATCTTCCATGGTAGTAATCCCGTGACGCGCCAAAGTGATCGCCAGTTCCTCATCCATATCTTCCATCGATCGCAAATCATCGGCAGGTTGGGCATCGCCAAATTGCTCCTCTGCGGCAATCGCTCGCGTCAATAGAACGTCACGCGCCCGTCCGCGTAGCTCTTCAACGATTTCTTCGTCAAATTCCGCAATTTCCAACATTTCATGCACCGGCACATAGGCAACTTCTTCGAGGCCGGAAAATCCCTCTCTGGCCAAAATTTCGGCAATATCCTCATCGACGCCTAACTGTTCCACGAACATCTTAATCAACACTTCATCTTCCTGGCCACGTCGGGCGTAAGCTTGGTCCTGAGTCATTACATTGAGCGTCCAGCCAGTCAATCGACTGGCCAACTGCACATTCTGACCTCCTTTACCGATGGCTTGCGCTAGTTGTTTCTCATCGGAAACAATAATATCCATACTATGGGTATCTTCATCGACGATCACCGAATCCACTTCCGCAGGCGACATGGCGTTCATGACAAAGCGCACGGAATCATCATCCCACTGCACGATATCGACCCGCTCGCCGACCAATTCATTCGTGACGCTCTGCACTCGTGCGCCGCGCATACCTACGCAAGCGCCCACCGGATCAATACGCGTATCCTTGCTTTTAACGGCAATCTTGGCTCGAGAGCCTGGATCACGCGCCGCGCAACGAATTTCGATGAGTCCCTGATTGATCTCGGGAACCTCCAGGGTAAATAGCGCCACTAGAAACTCCGGCGCAACCCGGCTGATGAACAGCTGCGGACCGCGATTCTCGGTGCGCACATCCTTTAAATAACCGCGAACCCGCTCGCCAATACGGAACGATTCACGAGGAATCAGATCATCGCGAGCAATCTTGGCTTCGACATTACCACCGATATCCATGATCACTTCGCCGCGCTCAACACGCTTGACCACGCCGCTAATCAGTTCGCCCTTACGGTGCAGGTACGCTTCAACAATCTGAGCACGTTCGGCATCTCGAACTTTTTGAACAATCACCTGTTTGGCGGTTTGCGCGGCGATGCGTCCACCAAAGTCAGCATTTTCCAGCGGCGATTCGACGATTCCATTGATTTGCACATCCGCTTTGAGTTGGCGGGCCTCGGAGAGCGCCATTTCTCGCTCTGGATTTTCGATGTGCGCGGCATCAGCCACGACCGACCAGCAACGAAAAGTTTGATAGCTTCCTGTACGCCGGTTAATCACCACACGCACATCAGGATCGCCTGGATAACGTTTTTTGGCTACCGAAGCCAGCGCGATTTCCAGGGCGTCGAAGATCACTTCCTTATTGACGCCTTTCTCATTGGAAACGGCATCCACGACCAGCAGGATTTCTTTATTGCCTTCTTTGCTGTCTTTAACGCGCATGTGGTTCTGCCTCCCAGCCGGTTCCGCCCGCTGTCATCCCATCTTAGAGTTCAGGCACCAACCGAGCCTTTTCGACCTGCTCGAACGGCGCCTGCCATTCCTGTCCCTCGTTGTCCACGATTACCACCTTGTTGTCGCGCACGCCGAGCAGACGCCCGAACAACTTGCGCCGTCCTTCCAACGGTTCGCGCAGCCACAATCGTGCTTGCGCGCCGGCGAATCGCTCAAAATGCCTGGCTTCGAATAAAGGACGATCCAAGCCAGGCGAGGACACCTCCAGGGTATAGCGCCCGGTGATAAGATCCTCAACATCCAACACACCGCTTAATTGATGGCTGACGCGCTGGCAATCATCCAGGGTAATGCCCGTCTTGCTGTCGATATAAACCCGCAACACAGCATTGGGACGGCTGGAATGAAACTCCATGCCCACCCATTCATAACCCATGGCTTCCACCACGGATGTTAAAATTCGTCCGAGTCTTTGAATGTCCTCGCGCATTTTGATCACCGGAAATAAAAAATGGGCCTTCGGCCCACTTGTTCATCCAAAAACTGGTTGATCCGTCGCGGCACAACTTTCATTTTAACCCTTAATGCCTTAACGCCGCCCGCTCCTTACCCAGGCGAGCATTTGCCCCTATTTTCACCTGTGTCGCCCGGATCATTCGCGATCAACCAATCCGGGAAGCGACCCCACAAAAAAAGCCCATGAAGGGCTTCCTTGAAGTTGGTAGCGGGGGCAGGATTTGAACCTGCGACCTTCGGGTTATGAGCCCGACGAGCTACCAGACTGCTCCACCCCGCGGCGTGCGAGACACGATACAACATCACCGGTTCACTACCAATCGCGCAGGTGCCGGCGAAGCCGATGCCGGTGCTACTTGC
>JAGRHM010000523.1 GCA_020445005.1 Candidatus Competibacteraceae bacterium
CAGTTTAATCCAGTTCAAGAGGGTCTTCCCATGTCTCTGAATATCGCCCTGACGGGTATTAATGCGTCGAACACCGAGTTATCTGTTGTTTCAGACAACATTGCGAATGCAAACACCACTGGCTTCAAGAAAGCCCGAGCAGAATTTGGTGATCTGGTCGATTCGATGTCCAGAGACAGCAACGGCTTAGGTGTGCGTTTACAACGACTAAGTCAGACATTTACTCAAGGCAGCATTGAGGATACCGGTCGGACATTTGATATGGCGATTACTGGGGAAGGATTCTTTATCTTGAAAGGCTCTAATGAGATCACGACTTATAGCCGAGCTGGTAATTTCAGTCTCAATGCAGATGGTTTTATCGTTAATAATTCTGAACAAAAAGTTCAGGGTTATGAAGTCATTTCAATTGAAACGCAAGCGACTTCGCAAGTTAACTATGATGTTGCTTTAGATAGCAATGCCAGTGTTGTTGCTAATCCGTTTTTACCACGTGATTCATCAAGTTACAATAGCGCCACTTCATTGGCAATATATGACAGCGCGGGGATTCAGCATGAACTCAAGACTTATTTCAGAAAAACTGCTGCAAATACATGGGAAGTACATTATACGCTAGATAATCTTCCTCCTAAACAATTGACCAACAATGTCGTTTTCGATAGCTCGACAGGCTTGATATCCAGTGGCAATAGTCAAATAATCTCTTTCACGCCAGCTGATTTGGGTAGTACGCTCGTTAGTGACAGTCCGCCTGCAGTGACTGAGGAACTGGGTATTACGCTTGATTTTACCAAACTGATTGAGGGTGTAGATGGATTTAATATTAACGATCTTTCCTCAATTCCAATCTCGCGCGCGACACGCAGATTAAGTAATAATGGTGACGTGAGTCTAATAGACCTCCGTATCGATCCCAACGAGCACAGTATCATGGTGCCCAAAATAACCAGCGAAGCGTCATTAAATTTAAATTTGAGCGCGCTAGAACAAGAGTCTCGACCTACCACGTTGGCGACTTTTGATATAAAACTGGATAGTGGCGCATCAGCACCAACAACTTCTCCGTTCGATCCGACAGACTCAACCAGCTACAACTACTCCACTGCGATGCAAGTGTACGATAGTGATGGCTATAACCATACTTTGGAAACTTATTTTGTCTATACAGGGGCAGGAACAGATTGGGATATTTATCATACGCTAGATAAAGGTACGACTTATCCAGCGTATGCACAACAACCTGCTGTGGCGGCAAGCCTCTCCGACTGGACTTTGAGTGATGTCGCTGTTCCGACTGATACGACAGCAGGCACTGCCAATCCCACCACGTTTGTCTTCACTGCAGCGCAATTAGGCACAGGCGCAGAAGATCTGGTGATTGAAATGGACTACACGAATATAAAGCTCGGCGCTGCGACAACAAATGGTGATAATCATATTATCAACCGCCTCCTGGCCAACACCCAGAGCACTGGCCCCGACTCCGTTGATCCAACTGATACGAGCACATTCAACTATTCCACCGCGATGACCGTCTATGACAGCATAGGCATCGACCATACCATGAACCTGTTTTTCCGGAAGATCGCCGATAACAACTGGGGTGTTTACTACCAGGCCGGTGGTCAAAGCTCCAGTGCTGAAAAGGTCGGCGTCCTGACCTTCGATAGTCGCGGTTTGCTCATCCGGGCCACCGACAGCAATGGCATTGTCGATGAGTTGAACCCACTGAAGCTGGATATCATCGGCATTCAATTTAGCCAAGGCGCCGCTCGGCAAAACATCACCCTGGATTTCAGCGAAACCAGCCAGTTCGATAGCGCCTCCATCACCAGCAGCCTGGAGCAGGACGGCTACACCAGCGGCGCATTGACCGGGACTGAAGTTGACTCATCGGGCAAGTTGATCGGCAGCTACAGCAATGGCCAAACCCAGGAACTGGGCCAAGTCGCGCTCGCTCGCTTTACTAACACTCAGGGTCTCAAGCGCATCGGCGACAACCAATGGATTTACACTACCGACGCCGGCACCATCACCCGCGCCGCTGCTGGATCCCTCTCGATGGGCCAACTGATTACCGGCGCCCTGGAAGGCTCCAATGTAGAATTGACTAATGAATTGGTGGACATGATCACTGCGCAACGCAGCTTCCAGGCTAATGCGCAGGTCATTAACACCACCGGTACGCTTTATCAGGCGATCCTGAACATTCGGTAGAACCCTTAATTCAAACTCCTCTCTCATCAAGAGAGAGGGGATGTAAATGGCTACCAATTAACACGAGGACCAAAACCATGTCCATGTACACAGGTTTATCAGGCATCAAAGCGGCGAATACCGATTTGGCCACAACATCCCACAACATTGCCAATGCTAGCACCACTGGGTTTAAAAATTCTCGAACGGAATTTGGCGATTTGGTCGACAGCAACGCCTCCTTGAGTGCGGGCATGGGTGTAAAAACTCAGGCTATTAACCAGCTATTCCAACAAGGCGGCGTCATCACTACGGGCAACGCTCTCGACTTAGCGATTACTGGAAACGGATTCTTTAAAGTTCAGGGAACGGCAGAAGGCGCACCTGCGCTCTACACTCGGGCTGGCAGTTTCCACATCGATGCCGAAGGCAGAATCGTTAACAATTTGGGCCAACAACTGCAAGGAACGGAAGGACCCTTGCAATTCGAAGCCGACTCTCTGCCACTCAGTAATATCACGGTCAATGACGACGGCACCATCACCGCGACGGGTAGTGATGGCGCAACCGTTTCCCCCGAAGGCGGCGCCATTGGCCTGGTCGACTTCCCAAACCCACAGGGGTTGAAAAAAATCAGCGATACGCAATGGGCAGAGACAGTTGACTCGGGGGCTCCCACCGATATTGCCGCTCCGCCGGGTAACATCGGCACTATCATGAGCGGCGCGCTGGAGGCATCCAACGTCGACCTCACCGAACAGTTGGTCAATATGATCATTGCTCAACGCAACTTCCAGGCTAACGCCAAAACCATCACGACGAACAACACCCTGACCGAGACCGTCATCAACATCCGTTAGGATGGATGGGAGTTGAACCATGGACCGCATGCTCTATGTCGCGATGAACGGGGCGCAGCAAACGCTGCGGACGCAAACGCTCATCAGCCACAACCTGGCCAACGCCAATACCGTCGGCTTCCGCAAGGACCTGGAAGACTTCCGCAGCATGCCGGTTTTCAGCGCCGATGGAATGCCCACCCGCGTCTATTCCATGACCGAGCGGCCCGGCATCGACCTGACCCAGGCCAAAATCATGACCACCGGGCGCGATCTGGACATCGCCGTGCAAGGCGAAGGCTGGATCGCCATCCAGGCTCCCGACGGCGAAGAAGCCTATACCCGGGCCGGCGACCTACAACTCGATGTCAACGGCCAACTCACGACCGCCACCGGCCTTCCGGTACTGGGCGTTGCGGGTCCCATCGCCATCCCCCCCGCCGAGAAAATCGACATCGGCGAGGACGGTACGATCAGCGTCCGTCCCAAGGGGGAAGCTGCTACTGAAATTGTGGTTGTGGGCCGTATTCGCCTGGTTAAGCCTACCGCTGAAAACCCCTTGTACAAGGACGAATACGGCTTGATGCGCACCAAGGACGGCGCTGCTGCTCCGCCTGATGCCGAAGTCAAACTGGTCACCGGCGCTTTGGAAGGCAGCAACGTCAACCCCGCCGACATGCTGGTCAGCATGATCGAAGCCTCCCGGAAATTTGAGCTGCAAATCAAAATGATGAGCGCGGCGCAAGAAAACGCCCAAACGGCGGATCAACTACTACGGTTGGAATAGGAGTACTCTCATGACTGCCGCACTCTGGGTCGGCAAGACCGGCCTCGACGCCCAACAAACCCGTATGTCGGTCATCGCCAATAACCTGGCCAATGTTAGCACCACCGGCTTCAAGCGGGGGCGCGCCCAGTTTGAGGACCTGTTGTACCAGAACGTCCGGCAGGTGGGTGGCCAAACCACGGAAAACACCGAACTGCCTTCTGGATTGATGCTTGGCACCGGCGTTCGCGTCGTGTCCACCGCCAAAAACTTCACCCAAGGCAACGTGATCCAGACCGGCAATAACCTGGATCTCGCCATCAATGGCCGGGGCTTTTTTCAAATTCTGCTCCCTGACGGCAACGTGGCCTACACCCGCGATGGCTCTTTCCAGGTCAACGCCGACGGGCAAGTCGTCACCTCCAGCGGTTTCGAGGTGCAACCGGCCATCACCATTCCGCCTAACACGCTGAGCGTCACCGTCGGTAAGGATGGCGTGGTCAGCGCTCTGACCGCCGGCCAGACCGAACCTGCCAATCTGGGCACCATCCAGACCGTGGATTTTGTCAACCCCCCTGGCCTGCAACCGATTGGCGAAAACCTGTTCCTGGAATCCGGCGCCAGCGGCGC
>JAGRHM010000524.1 GCA_020445005.1 Candidatus Competibacteraceae bacterium
CAGTGGTTTGAGCCCAGTGCCCAATCGGGTGATGCCAGAAGAAAACACGGTGGAGGCGGCGATGCGACATCGCGAAACGTTGGAATCACTGACCCAAACCCGGCAATGGGCGCATCAGACGCTGTTGAAGCACGGCTCCAAGGTCTATCAAGCCTTTCTTGACCTGGAGCATGCGGCGTTCACTGACGGCGCGTTACCGAAAAAAACCAAGGAGCTGATCGCCATTGGTATCTCGGTGCGGATTGACTGCGAATCCTGTATGCAGTGGCACATCGAGCAGGCCGCGCAGGCCGGTGCAACCTGGCAGGACGTGCTGGAAGCGGTCGAGGTGGGGATGGAAATGGGTGGGGGACCGGCGACGGTGTCGGCGCGTTTTGCGTTGGCGGTGATGGATACAGTCTTCCCGGACTTCTCCAGGATCGACGTATGAACACCCTCCTGTTTCTTTGCACCGGCAACGATGACCGTCGCCGGTTTTGTGAGACCTATTTCAACCCTTTGGCGGAGCAACGGGCGCTCACCTGGCGGGCGGATTCGCGTGGGCTAGCGCCGGACATCACGGTGTTTCGCAATCCCGGCCCGCTATCGCCGCACACGCGCCAAGCACTCAACCGCTTGAGCGTTACCGATAAAGCGACGTTGCGCGATCCTCTTTCAGCGCAGCCGCACGATGGGGCTCAGGCGCAGCGCGTGATCGCCTTGAGCCGCAGCGAGCATCAGCCAATGGTGGAGCACTACTTTCCCGCCGACGCGGCACGGGTCGAGTATTGGGAAGTCGGTGATTTACCGGTTGCCTCACCCGATGTCGCCTTGGAACACAGGGCCTGCGCCGTGCAAAAATGAGTGAACGTTCTATCTGAAGGAAGCTGACATGGCGAAGTCCACGACAACGTACTGGAATGCGCTGGCTGCGGAAAGCCGCGACCGCTGGACGCCGGTGGCCGGGCTGGACGGGATGGCCGAAGAACTCACGCTGAGCTTGGACCCGGTGACGGGTGAATACACGCGCCTGACCCGCTTTCTTCCCGGCGCGGATACTACGGCGTTCGGTGGGAAAGTTCACGCCTACCCCGAGGAGGTGTTCATCATCAGCGGTCGCCTCTATGATCAAGCATTCGGCCTGTGGCTGGAAGCGGGCTACTACGCCAGCCGCCCGCCGGGCGAACGGCACGGTCCATTCAGGACGGACGTCGGCTGTGTGGTGCTGGAGGTTTCGTTTCCTCAGCGGGTAGGGGTTGAGAAGGGTCAAGACCCGCTAGCGTCACAGACGACCGATGCAGGAGAAATGCCTCTATCGACTAAAAAATCACAGGATTTTCCCCATGATCGCCAGCCCACGGTCCGCCTCTTGGCGATGCCCGCGCACACCAATCCCAGCGGCAACATTTTTGGGGGGTGGATCATGGCGCAGATGGATATTGCGGGTGGGGTCGTGGCGTTGGAGTATGCCGGAGGCCCGGTCGTGACCGTGGCCGTGACGTCGATGGAATTTCATAAGCCCGTGCAGGTGGGCGATCTGGTGAGTTGCTTTGCCCGTATTCAGAACGTGGGCTCGTCCTCGGTGACCGTCAAGGTGCAAGTGTTTGCCCAGCGGGCGCACAATGGCATCTTGCAGTCGGTTCAGGTGACCGAGGCCGTGATCGTTTATGTCGCGGTCAATGACCACGGCACGCCTCGGAAGCTCCCCGAGCGGGGCGCGGATTTTGGACATTACTGGTGAAGCGGTCTCTACTGCTCATCCGCAACGCTTTGACGGGGTGATAGCCCGCCCACCGCCCCCAGCCGGTGAACAATGCGTGCAGACTCCATGGCGGTGCGATGCCTTGCGCGTCATCGCCTTACTGCGGGCCACCCTCTTCGGGCTGGCGGGTTGTTCTTCCGTGGCAGTACTCAACGGCTTAACCACAGCGGCCGGCTATGTCCAACATCCCACGTTGCCGTATGCGAACAGCCCTTGTCACAACGCCGAGCGCACCGTGCGCCCGCACTGGCGACGCGGCCACTTCCGGCACATCCGCTACGAGGAGGGTCACCGTCAGAGCCGGATCGACTGGATCCGCCCCACCTTGGTCAACGCCGCCGGAGCGTTCAAGGCCGCCACCGTCACGCCGGTTCCGCCGCCGCCAGAGGGCGAGCGATTCCGGCAATCAGGAGTCGCGGCCCAGCCCTGTTGCGCCAGCGCCTCGGCAAAGGCCCGTTCATCGTCTTCCACCGCGGCGTACAGGCTGTCCGCGAACTGCGCTGCTTCCGGATCGCCCTGTCGACCGGCCCAAGTCCACCAGGCGTAGGCCATAAATGCATCCTGGGGAACGCCGTCCCCGGCGTCGTAGAGCACCCCGAGGCTTGCTTGGGCGATGGGATACCCCTGGCAGGCCGAAGCGCGCAGCCAGCGTAGCATCATGGCCGGATCTTTGTCGCCCAAGTGATAGTCAGCCATCACAAATTGAGCAGCGCCACGCCGCCGCCGGCGTGGCGCTGCACTTCGGGCGGCGGGGGTGGGATCACCGGAACGATGTCCACCTCGGGTCCCTCGCAGGCGGAAAGCGTTCCTGGAAAAAGGATCACGGCAATCAAGCGATGGATCGATTTCATCACCAGACGTTGAGAAGTCACGCAATCGGTTCAGGGGAGATCAAAACCTTGTTCATCCTCGGCCAGGCCCGCCTGTTCAAATAACGCCGGCCCCAGTTCCGACACCACTGCCCCCGTACAGGGGAGGTGCGCGATGGATTCACCATTTTTCTCCACGACCACCCCGGCTTTCTCGCCCCAACCTTTACCAATCGCCGTATACACCACATAGCCATACGCGCCCTTGCTAAAACGTAGGTACGCCCCGCCGCCGCCGGAAAAAGCCAGGGTTCCGGCAGTGATTCCGGCGTGATGCGGTTGCGGGTCGTCCGGCCAGACGAGTTCGGGCGCTTCCAGAGGGCCAAAACGGTATTGCAGCGCGCTGGCCGTGGCGGTCTGGTTGGCAGAAGCACAGACCGCCACCGCTTTGTTGCCGGCGGCGCAGGCAAACAGTACCTGTTCGTCAGCGCCGCAATGGGTTTCCAGGCCCCAGGCCGGGACGGAACCGAGGATGAGCGTTAGAATCGCGATGGAACGCATGGGGGGACTCTCCAGAGGGGTGAATCGGGTATTGAGTTCTGTTGCGGTGTCGCCTCTTCAGCAACCCTGTACGCTCGCCACTCGCAGCGCATGTGCATCCCTTGCCACCGCTCATCACCGGCTTGCTGGAATCATTTTACCCTGTTTGCCCATCCTGACCTATGATTTCGATCCATGAATTAACCTATATCGGTTTGCTCATACTGGGCATTCTCGCCACATTCGCAACCGCAGGCGGTCTGCTCTGGCTGAGTTGCTTTTCCCGGTATGCGCCTTCTTTCCACGCCCTGAACCGTTTTTCACCGCAGATGATGGCGGTGGTCGGTATTTTGTTCGCGCTCTACACCACCTTTTTTGCCAGCGATATCTGGGCGATTCGCGACCAGGCGCAAACCGCGGTCTTGCAAGAGGCCGATGCGTTGCGGAGTCTGTTCCGTTTAGCGGAACAGCAACCCCCCCAGATTGGCCTGCCCCTGCTCAAGGCAATTCGCGACTATGCGCGGTTGACAACCGAGGTGGAATGGCCGCTCTTGGCCCAGGGTGTGAGCAGTGAGGCGGTCCTGGCCTGTTGGCAACGTTTGCTGGGGGTGGTGTTAGCCCCGTCTACCGTGCAAGAAACGCCCGTCAGTGTGCACAGCGTCATGGTGAAAGAAGTCCAGCGTATACAGGCCGCCCGTTACCAGCGCTTGGCGCAGAGCCAGAAGCATGGTGATCCCTTAAAGTGGTTTGCGATGGCCTGTCTGGGCGCGTTGACGCTGTTGACGATCGTGCTGGTGCACCTGGAGTTTTGGCGTACCCAAGCGGTGGCGCTGCTGATTTACGCCTCGGCCATTTCCATCAGTTTTACCGCAGTCTATCTGCAACGCAGTTCTTTTCAGGTCTTTGTCGTCAGTCCGCAGCCCATCGCCGAACTGATCACCCTGCCGTCATTGCTGGATCAGCGTTGAAGGCACTGATGAGCGGCTTCTTATTCACTTTAAGGGTTCCTCGCAGCCCACGGCGGTGGTTTCGCCTCGATCCGCGCCCAGCCCCGCGAGTACGGCTTGGCTGAAACAGGCGGCGTGCGTTCGCTTTGCCGAACCGTTCAATGAAGGTCTCGATCCTGGTCGGAAATCGCCAGAAGATCGCGTTTCCACAGAAACCAGAATACCCCCGTATGCAATAATAGCGTCACGATCAAGTCATTCAGACGTGCAGAAAGAGAGCAATGTTTACCCCAGTTGGAGACGAATCATGGAATCCTTATCCGTCGCGAGTATTCTGGCTTGGCAACACCAAAACCTGGCGATGCAGGTCGGTATCGGCGTCCTGAAAAAATCAATGGACGTGCAGGCGCAAAGCGTCCTGTTCTTATTGGAAAGTGTCGCAGCCCCGGTAGCAGAGGTTTCCACACCGGCGCCAGTGGTTGATGGTTCATTAGGGCAGAATATCGACGTGCGGGTTTAAGCCGAGTCAGTTCTGGAGAGGCCAAACTGCCCGATGCGGTTTCAGGGACACCGACGCCGGTTGGATCGGTGAAGACGGCTAACTTGGAAGCCTTGGCGTTCAAGGTGCCGCCAGAGTTCCGTAAGCGGTTCCGGCAACGGGCCGTTGAGGCCGACCTCAAGTTAAACGAGTTGCTTTTTGCTGCTTTAGATGCCTGGGAAGAAAAGCAGGGGTTCAATCAATAATTCCATTTTTATGGAATTCCATTTTTATGGAATTCTCTCTTTATAGAGAATCGCCGGTCAGCAACTAAATGATTTCTATCCATCTAGAACGGCATGAACCAACCCAAAACCGGCTACGATTCTACAACATCGCCGTCACCCGGACCCTGTTCGACGGCTGGGCACTCGTCCGGGAGTGGGGCTGGATCGGCCAGCCCGGCACGGTAAGAGAAACCTGATTCGAGACCGAAGCCGCCACCAGAGAGGCGGGCGCGAAGGTGCGGCAGCGAAAGGAAAAACGCGGGTATCGCGCTGCTAGCGAGCAACAGAGCCAGACGAACGAAACAGAAGAAGAAACACAGTATGAGCCAGGTCATCATCGAGAATCCGGTCATTAACTCCCCGTTTGGAGGACCGCAGCACCATTTCCAGTTCGACGAATTAGCCAATGGGGATGACGTCAACATCATGGTCGACAAGCAGTGGGTACATCGTGCCATCGATTTGGAGTTTGACGGCAGTATCCCCTCACGAACGGCTCGTGTCGTAATTCAGGAACATTACCAAGTCATGATCTTTCCAAAATCAACCGATAAGCAGAGATATCCGAGATGAATCCGATCAAACACAGCAGCATTTCGTCTCGGACATTCGTGCTAATCCTGGGCATCATATTATGCTCCACGATGTGGATGACCCCTCCTCTCGCCCTGGTT
>JAGRHM010000525.1 GCA_020445005.1 Candidatus Competibacteraceae bacterium
GCAGCTGTCAACCCTGGCAACTCCGGCGGCCCGCTGTTTAACCTCGACGGCGAAGTCATCGGTGTCAACTCGCAAATCTACAGCCGCTCGGGCGGTTACCAGGGTCTGTCCTTCGCCGTGCCTATCGACGTGGCTATGGAAGTCATCGAACAGCTCAAGACCGGCGGCAAAGTCAGTCGCGGTTGGCTGGGCGTCATGATTCAGGAAGTTACCCCGGAACTTGCGCAATCCTTCAATCTCGACAAACCACGCGGCGCGCTGGTGGGTCAGGTATTACCCGACAGTCCCGCCCAAGCGGCCGGGGTGCAAGTGGGCGATGTTATCGTGGCTTTCAATGACCAGCCTGTACAGCAATCTAGTGAGCTGCCCCCGCTGGTGGGGCGCACTCGCCCCGGCGTTAGCGTACCGCTGCGGGTAATCCGCGAGGGTAAGGAACAAGCCCTCACGATTAAACTTGAGGAACTGCCCGAGGATCCCAAGTTGCAGCAGGCGATCGCCGTACCACCCTCCAGCAGCCGGCTTGGAATCGTGGTCAGCGAACTGCCTGCCGACCAGCAAAAAGAAGGAGCTAAAGGAGTTCTGGTCAAGGAAGTCAATGAGGGGCCGGCGGCCAGCGCCGGCATTCGTCCGGGGGACATCATTGCCCGCCTGAATAATGCCGAAATCACCGACCCGAGCCAGTTTGCTGAACAGGTGAAGCAGTTACCAGCCGGACGACCGATCCCCATCCTAGTCAAGCGTGATAACGGTGCGCTGTTCCTGGCGCTGACCATTCCCGACAAGAAATGACCGCGACTTCCTTCTCCCACTCTGGGGGAAGGAAGTAAAATGTTGTTCTATTACTACAGTGCTCCAAAACCCCGAGCAAAAGCCGCGTCGCTGGTTCATTGGGTTGACTTGGCTGCTAACTGCGTTGATCTGTAGCTGGATCGTGTTGACCACGCCGGTGGTCGCCGACCTTACCCTGTTTGTGCCGCGCGCCGATCCTGTAGCCGAGTTGCTGCTCAAACAATTACGCAGCGGTCCGACCACCCGCCTGATTCTGATTGGTCTGTCCGGCGAGAAGGAAAGCGTGCGCGCGGACACCAGCCAGCAGTTAGTGGTGAAATTACAGGCCAGTGGCCAATTTTCCCGGGTTGCCAATGGCGCAGATGTCCTGCCCGAAACCGAGTTGGCGTTGCTGTATGCGCGTCGCTATCTGCTCAGTCCGACTGTAACCCCGGAACGCTTCACCGTGGACGCGCTGCGCGCCGCCTTGCAACACCGCTTGCAGGAGTTAGCATCGCCGCTGGCGGTATTGCACAAGCGCTGGCTGCCCGGCGATCCGACCGGGGAATTGTTCAGCCTGTTACAGGTGTGGTCAACCGGCATGGGCGAGCCGGCGAAAAGGCGCGGCGTCTGGTTCAGTTCCGATGGCGCGCGCGCCCTGTTGCTGGCCGAGACCCATGCCTCCGGTTACGATCTGGCCGCGCAGCGTGGCGCAGTCAACGCAATTCGCGCGGCGTTCGCGGAAGTCGCTGCTGGAACTGATCTGGAACTGGCGATGAGCGGCCCCGGCGTGTTAGCGACTTTGGCGGAAGATCAGATTCGCGCCGAGGCGGAAGTGTTGAGCGCGCTGGCCATGACGGCAATGGTGCTGATTCTGATCGGGGTCTATCGTTCGGCCCGGACCGTCTGGCTGGGCGCATTACCGATGTTGAGCGCGCTGCTGGCCGGCGCGGCGGCGGTGGACCTGCTCTTCGGCCAGATGTACATGATTACTCTGGCGTTCAGCATGACGCTGCTGGGCGAAACCCTGGATTATCCGACCTATCTGTTCAGCCATCGCCAGATCGGCGAGACGGTGACCGATACCCTGCGCCAACTCTGGCCAACCTTGCGGTTGTGCGTGGCGACCACTTTGCTGGGTTGTCTGGCCATGATTGTCGGCGATTTTCCAGGACTGAGCCAGTTGGGCGTATTTACTATGGTGGGGATTGTCGCCGCCGTAGCGACGACGCGTTGGCTATTGCCGGCTTTGTTGCCGACCGACTGGACGCCGCCGCGACCCGCTACGCTGGGTCCATGGGCGGATCGGTTGCTGGAGCCGCGTCCGAAGCTGGCGTTGGCCGTCGGTTTGGGTGGGCTGGCGCTGCTCCTCTTTCTATGGGTCAAAGCACCGTCGTTGTGGGAAGATAATCTGGCGGTGCTGAGTCCCGTACCCCGTGAGCTGCTGCAACTCGATCGGCAACTCCGTAGCGCTTTAGGAGCGCCGGAAGTCGGCCACTTGATCGTCATTACCGCCCCGGATGCGGAAACCGCCTTGCAACATAGCGAAAGGCTCGCCGTCTGGCTCGATACGCGGCAGGCGGAAGGTCTGCTGGACGGTTATGACGGGGCTATGCGCTATCTGCCCAGTCAGGCCATGCAACGGCAACGGCAGGATGCGCTGCCAGCGCCGGAAATACTGGCGACCCGCCTGGCATCGGCGCTGCAAGACTTGTCCTTCAAACCGGGACTGTTTACGCCGTTTCTCGATGCGGTTAACGCCGCCCGCACGGCCTTACCGGTAACCTTCGAGGATTTACGCGGAACTCTGCTGGCGACTCGGGTTGACGCGCTGCTGTCCCCTGGCGAGCATGGCTGGACCGCTTTGTTACCGCTGAGCGGGGTGCGCGATCCAGCAGCGCTGGCCGCCCACTTGCCGGACTGGCCGGGCAGTCAGGCGCACTATCTGGATTTGCGCGCCGAGACCAGTCGGCTGGTTGCTGGCTTTCGCGAGCAGGCGCTAATCCGGCTGGGGTGGGGATCGCTGTTAATCATCGGCGTCGTCTGGATCGGTCTGCGTTCCTGGCGGCGGACCGCCGCCGCCCTCCTGCCGGTGTGGCTGGGGTTGATCGTGGATGTAGCCGTGTTGCTGGCCCTGGGGGAACGGCTGACCCTATTCCATCTGGTGTCGCTGCTGCTGGTGTTGGGCATCGGCGTCGATTATGGTCTATTTTTCAGCCGGCCGGCTGCCGATGCGGTCGCGCGCCGCCGCACTTTGCACGCTTTGCTAGTATGCTGCGGTTCAGCACTGACCGTTTTTGGGTTATTGTCCGTTTCCACGCTGCCGGCGTTGCGCGCCATTGGCCTGACAGTCAGTCTGGGCGTCGCCGCCAGCTTCGCAGCCGCCCTGCTGGCTGCGCGACCTTTATCATTGCGAATGTTTGAACAGGTTAAATGAATCATGGCGATCAAGCCATTGGCTGTTACCGCTTGTACGATGACCAACGCGCTAGGACGCGGCATGGCTGCTTCCCTGGCGGCGTTGCGTAATAGAGAAAGCGGCCTGCGCCCTTGCGATTTTGAGGACGCCGATCTGCCAACCTGGGTTGGCCGGGTCGCCGGTGTGGAAGATGAGCCGCTGACCGGCGAATTTTCTGTCTTTGATTGTCGCAACAACCGGCTGGCGCGACTGG
>JAGRHM010000526.1 GCA_020445005.1 Candidatus Competibacteraceae bacterium
GGTCAAATAATCATTATCTAAAGTGGGCGCCCCCTGAAGGGCGGTTAAGGCCGCGGCGGTTTCCTCCTGTTGAAGCGCCGGCGCACCCAGCACTCGCCGCAAGGACAGTCCATAGGCGGGCAGCGCCACTGCATATAAACGGAATTGTCGCAACCAGTGCTGATAATTCTCACTCAACTGGCCTGCGGCAACCGTCTGGCCAGGGCCAAAACGCGCCCAGTCATCAAAGGTATAAAACGGCGTCCAGGCCACATCATTCATCAATAGATAGCGGTTGCCGCCGTCCGCCAGCGTGACCTGATGAGGGCCGGGCCGCTCGAACAGGGCCGGCTCCAGCAACTGCCACAATTCCCGTAAGTCGTTATTTTCCAATTGAGTACGCAGCCAGGCGCACAAATCGCCCAAGGTCGCGTAGAACAGATTGACGATCGGGACGCCAAACGCGCTTTGTATAGTTGCCTGGGTGGCTGAGGAGGCTTGGCCATTCCGGGTCAGACTCTCTTCCATATCGACGAACAAGCGATCCATAACCTCGCTAGTTCCTACCAAACAGAAGGGCAACAACGCCAAGGGTCCGAAACTCGATTGAGGCTGAGGATTGAGGGCATCAATCGAAAAACGGTCGCCGCTCGCGCCCAGCGCCAGGTGGGGCGGCAGCGCTCCGGCGGGGCGGGGGGCGCGGCGCATTAAATCAGCCAGGGCGCTTAACAGCGGAAACCCAGGACGAAAAACATCAGTCTGGTCATAAAGCGCCCCGGCCAGCACCAGGCCGGCCGGGGCAATCCCCTCCTCCAACAAACGATTCAGGTCGTCAGTAACCTGACTGGCCAGATCGTTAGCGGCCTCGGAAGCCAATAAGGGCGGCGCCTTGCCGATAAAAAGGGGTGACTGGCTGTCCAGTTCGATGCAGAGCAAGCCGGAACAGAAATCCAGATTATGCGCGCTGGTCTGATTATCCAAGAGATTGACCTCACAGTAAGCGATAAAAAGCTCATGGTCTCGCATGGCCGTCATTGAGCAATGGGAAGAGGCGTCGATTGCAACGGATGCGCCTTCTCCTTCAACGCCGCAGACGTGGTTCACAAACTGACGGCTTCCTGCGAATTTTATTCAATTTCTTTCACAGCGACTTCTTCGGTTGCATTGGATTCAGCGGATGCGGGCGCAAGTAGAGGATGCAGTCGTTGCTTACCCGCCAGAAACACCAGGGCGCCGCGCGGCGGCAGCGGCTGAGATAATAATTTATCGATCTCACGCTCCGCCTCCAACCAGTCTTGGACAGGGCAACCTCCCTGAAAGCCTCGGTTTTCGGCACGGAAGTAAGCAGCCTCTGCGATCAGTTGATGTCGTTCCTCGGGAGGAACGATCCGGTAGATTCGCTTGGGTTTTGACACGGCGCATGACTCCAAAGGTCGCGAAGGAAACAACGCTCATGCTACCAGATCAAAAATTGACTGGAACAGGGAAATTTCACCCACTAATGCGGGTCTATGAAAATTAACAACATCAGTTAAAAATAAATATTAAAATCATGGTCAAAGTCAATGGGTAACCCATGAGTTGGAGCAACGGCAATGATCGGCAACATCAATACCAGCGATTATTCCTACATGCCTTTGGCGCGTGGCGGCGGCGACGCAACTCCTGAGTCGCAAGCTAATCAACCCAAATCCCGTGAACAAGGTTTCCCGTTCTCCAGCGATACACGCCGCAACCCTGCTGCCGAAAGCCGCGACGTTCAAGAAGACAAGGGCGCTGCCTCTAATAAAGCTAAAACGCAGCAATTGAGCGATGCTGAGCTGGCGGTGGTGCGCGAGTTGAAGCAGCGCGATCGGCAAGTACGCCAGCATGAGATGGCGCATATAGCAGCCAGTGGCGGTTTGGCTCAGGGAGGACCCAGTTACGCCTATCAACGCGGTCCGGACGGACAGAATTACGCGATTGGCGGGCAAGTCCATCTGGATATTTCACCGGGCAAGACACCCGAGGAGACTCTGCAAAAAGCGCAAACGATTCAAGCCGCCGCGGTGGCACCGGCGGAACCTTCCGGCCAGGATCGCGCCATCGCCGCCAAAGCCAGCCAAATGGCCATGCAAGCGCGCCTGGAGCTGAATCAGCAGGAAGGTGCGGAAAAAAATGGTCTATCCCAGCGCGATGAGGATTCACCAGCCCGCCGACTGGCGCAACGATTCCTGTCCGCGGTAACGCCTCAACCAGAACCCTTCATTCAATTGGCGGCTTGAGTCCATGCAAACCCTGACTGGAAAAACGGCTATTATCACCGGCGCGTCACGAGGTATCGGCGCCAGTATCGCCAAAGCGTTAGCCGCAGCGGGTGCAAGCGTGGTAGTGAACTATGCGCAAAACAAGACCTCTGCTCAACAGGTTATCTCCACTATTCAGTCGGAGGGCGGTGAAGCGATTGCCTGTCAGGCGGATGTCAGCCAGGCGGGAGAAGTGAAGGCGCTTTTCGACACGGCCATTCAGCACTTCGGCGCTGTGCATATCCTGGTCAACAACGCCGCTATCATGATTAATCAGGCCCTGGCGGACACTTGTGACGAGGACTTTGACCGGACTCTCGCAGTTAACGTCCGTAGCGTATTTAATACCTTACGTGAGAGCGCACAACGATTGGCTGATAATGGACGAATCATCAATCTGTCGACCACCGTAACCCGACTCCTGCTACCGAACTACGGTGCTTATGCCGCATCCAAAGGGGCTGTGGAGCAATTGACCCGGGTATTCGCCAAGGAGATAGGAATCCGGGGAATCACAGTAAACGTAGTCTCGCCGGGACCGACACATACAGAGCTATTTACTCGTGACAAGAGCGAGGAAACCATCCAGCGCATGGCGGCAATGTCCGCGTTTGGCCGTATTGCTAAACCTGAGGATATTGCCCGGGTCGTTGTATTCCTTGCCAGCGACGAAGCCGCTTGGATCACCGGGCAAAACATTGGCGCAAATGGCGGTTTTGCATGAGCGCCCATTCCGGGACAAGGCCCAGACAAGGCCCAATAAGCAAACTGCCCCCCCGTTTACAGCGTCACCCCTAAAATGACGCTTGTAGACTTGAATACGGCGATGGCCTCGGCACCTTCGCTGAGTTCCAAGGCGTCCATGCTCTCGTTCGTAATAATAGCAGTCATTGTCTCGCCACCCGCTAGTTGAATGGCGACCTCGCTATTCACTGTTCCCTTTTGACACTTTACTACTATGCCCCGCAACTGATTACGCGCGCTCAGTCGCAGAGGAGTATCCGCGGTCATGACCATCACCGATGACGCCTTGACCAAAGCATAGGCGTCTACTCCATCCCGTATCCCCAGGTCTTCCAGACTCTTGCTGGTGATCAAGGCGGTTATGCGATCCCCACCGCCGATATCAATGCTGACATCGGCATTGACTTGGCCAATATGCAGAACCGTTGCCCGGCCCTTGAACTGATTCCTGGCGCTGATTTTCATCGTCGATCTCCGTGCAAAATTACTATTCATTGCCAGCAGGTCCGCCGACTAACGGCTCATCGTCCGGTTCAAGCCCGGACGATGAGCCGTCTAAGGGAATCGACATCTGAATGGCGACACTTTATGCGGCCAGCGGCAAGGCGGAATGAGTAAAGCAGGCTTTCGGACAGACCCGCGAACACGCCTCGCAACCGATGCAATCCATAGCGTTCGATAGCGTCATAAAGGAATTATCGCTATCGTCATCGTCATCATCGTCATCATCATCCAGATCCACATCATCAATCGCCCGCTGTACGATGGTCAGCACATCACGCGGGCAAACCTTATAGCAGCGCCCACAACCAATACACTTCGTTTCGTCCAGTTCAGTAACGAATTGAGGAATCCAGGACGTACCGCCCCGGGTGACGCCGGTAATATTGGGTTCCGCACCCATAATTTTCTACCTCGCTTGCATGAATGAGCCCGGCGCGAACGTACAGCCGGACCGGGCAATGAAAAGAATCGTTAATCGCTTTTAGTCCCGCCAGCCCTCGGCTTCCATCGCTGCGAAACGCGCTTCGGCCAGATCGCCCGTCCTGTGTTGACGAGTCATGGCGCGGCTGAGCCAGGCTGGCACATCGCCTTTCAGCGCGGCTTGCAGCTCGGCAACCAGGGATGTGATCGACTTGCCGGATTCGACCCGGAGTGGTTGAACGCCCAAGGTCAACAATTGCTGGATCGCGGAACCGCCGATCGCTTCGCAATAGATCACCGCGCAACCCTTGAGCAAGGTCAGTTTGGCGGTCAGCTTATCCTCATGACCATCGCGATCAAGTTCTCCAAACTGGGCGAATTCCGTCATCGTGGCCTGGTCAGGTGTCACTTCGTAAATCAGAATTCCGCTGGCCGCACCAAAGTGCTGGTTGACGCATTGGCGGTTACTGGTCGCGAAGGCGGCTTTGATCATGGGCGTCATACGCTGCACCTCAGTGCCGCCAGCCAGAATCCGCAGATGGCGGAGTAGCGCCATGGCTGATCTCCCATCGTTCATCGGTCTTGAGTGAATACATCGAGTGATAAGGCGCCACGGCATGTTCAGCATGGGCCAACAGCGCGTTGGCCAGATCAAACAACGCCTGTCGAGCGCCTCGATAGCCGATCCAGGCCCGCTGATAACCGCCAAACTGATCATGGAGCGGATAACCCGCGCGCAATAACGGCAATCCCAACCGCTGGGCTATTTCAGCGATGTGCGAACTGCCAATCAATAATTCGGCTTCATGGTCACAGGCAAGGCGCTCCAAATCCTCCAGATCGCCAATATGGACTTGCGCCAGGGGTAGCTGAGAGAGCGTTGGCGTTGTCGCCGGCGCAACCGCTGCTACCACCTCACTGCCCATATCCGCCAGCAACTGGCTAAAACCGTGGAGCAAATCAGGCTCGGCGGCGATGGCAACCCGGGCTCGACCCAGCAGAAAATGGGTATCCAGCATGGCGTCCTGTAATTGAGCGCGTTGCCGAGCCAGCGTCGCTGGCACGGATTGACCGGTGATTCCCGCCAGAGTCATGATCAAGCGGTCGGTCGCCTCCAACCCAAACAGGTGCGGAAAGCGATGCACCGGTACGCCGGTACGCTCATGCAACAAATCGGCGGCAGGATAGAGAGAAGTCCCGATTACCAAGGTTGCAGCGGCGTCACCCAAGGTAGAAAACGCGGCCAGCGGTGTGCCGCCGGTGGTCAGCGGATGGTAATCTTCCACATCGAGATGACCATCCAGAGAGTCAGCGAGGTCGGGAATCAGCACCGGATATAAATCAAAGCGCTCAATGACATCGCGCAAAATGTCCAAATCGCCTGGCGTCAGCGCAGCACTGCACAACACATTAACCTGACGTGGATGATAATCGGAACCGCGCCGCCTGGACCGTTTTACTGCTTCCATGGGCGTCCACTCAGCGATCATCGCCTTGACCGTCGTGGCAAAGCCGCTCTCCAGGCAACCGCTGAAATCCGGCGTGTTGACGGGAACAATCCGAATGGACTGGAATTCCGGATAACGCTCACGGAACGTTTTAAGAACCCGATGAATGTCGGTTCCCTGCGCTTCGGTCAGTCCGGTAGTCAACAAACCCACCGCCGCCGGGCGATGCTTTTCACAGACGGTGCGCAATCCATCCAGCAGGCTGTCGTCGGCGCCCATGATGCTGCTGATCGGATCGAGGGCGCTGGTTTGCAGCGGAATCGGCTCACGGAAATGACGCACCAGGAATACTTTGGCGAAGGCCGTGCATCCCTGCGCGCCATGCAGCAAGGGAATGGCCCGATTCAGGCCCAGAATCGCCAGACTGGCGCCCAGCGGTTGGCTGGTTTTGAGCGGACTGACGGACAAGGGTTTGCTGCGACGGATGATTTCAGCCATGGCGCATCTCCAATAAAGTAGAGTCAGTTTCCAGCCGGTTTAACGGGCTGGAAACGCTAGTCAGGCCCTGCGCCCAGGGAGCAGGACGACGCACCGCCTCCCAGATCGGACTTTCCAGCGAACGGGCTAATTCTCGGGCGAGCGTGACGAGTCCTTGATAACCGGCGTAGCCATGCTCCCGCTCCTGATTGATGTCCAGGAACGGCAAGCGGGCCTTGAGCGCCGTGTACAGATTACGGCCACCGGCCACTAGAATGTCCGCTTGATAGGTTCGGGCCAGATCGAGCAGACCGCGTGGATTGCCATCTTCGATCAGGTGCGCCTCTTCACCCATGAGTTCGCGGATGCGCGCCTTGTCTTCTTCGGTAGATTTCTTGGTTCCGGTCGCTACTACAGTCACCCCCAACTCTTGCAGGGCGGAAACGATCGACCAGGACTTCACTCCACCGGTGTAAAGAAGCGCCCGTTTACCCTGCAACCGTTCCCGCCAGGGTGCGAGTTCGATGCGAATACGGGCTTCTTCACGATTGATCAGGGCTTCGGTGCGCTGGCTTAATTCTGCATCGTCTATCAGGGCGGAAAACTGGCGCAGGCTATTGGAAACTTCCTGAGCGCCGTAGAAACTGCCTTCAAACCAGGG